>DATGZZ010000382.1:0-5768 GCA_035296945.1 Reyranella sp. | reverse complement strand
CCGACCCATTTCATCCGCCGGCTGAACATGCGCGAGCAGCTCATCCGCCAAGTCGAGATCATCCCGCTCGAGATCGTGGTGCGCAATGTCGCGGCCGGCTCCTTCGCCAAGCGCTTCGGCGTCGAGGAGGGCACGCAGCTGCCGCGCTCGATCATGGAGTTCTTCTACAAGAACGATGCGCTGGGCGATCCCATGGTCACCGAGGAGCACATCACCGCCTTTGGCTGGGCGACGCCGCAGGATCTCGACGACATCGTGGCGTTGACCTTGCGCGTGAACGACTTTCTGTTTGGCCTGTTCCTCGGCTGCGGTATCAAGCTGATCGACTTCAAAGTCGAGTTCGGCCGCCTATATGAGGACGACATGGTCCGCATCGTGCTCGCCGACGAGATCAGCCCGGATTCGTGCCGGCTGTGGGATCTGCGGACCAACGAGAAGATGGACAAGGACCGTTTCCGCCGCGATCTCGGCAAGGTCGAGGAAGCCTACCAGGAAGTGGCGCGACGTCTCGGAATTCTTATCGACCAGGGACCGGGCGACGTGCGCGGCCCTACTACGTTGCAATAAAGAGGCGCAATGAAAGCCAGAGTCCACGTGACCCTCAAGAACGGCGTGCTCGACCCCCAGGGCAAGGCCATCGGACATTCCCTCAACCGGCTGGGCTTCGCGGAAGTGGGCGACGTCCGCCAGGGCAAGTTCATCGAGCTCGAGCTCGCCGAGACCGACAAGGCCAAGGCCAAGGCACGGCTCGACGAGATGTGCCGCAAGCTTCTGGCCAACACCGTGATCGAGAACTACTCGATCGAGCTGGTGGGCTGATGAAGGCCGCGGTTCTCGTCTTCCCCGGCTCCAACCGCGAGGGCGACGTCGCCCAGGCGATCGAGCTGGTCACCGGCCGCAAGCCGCAGATGGTCTGGCACGGCGACGGGGACTTCGAAAAGACCGACCTGATCGTCGTCCCCGGCGGCTTCTCCTACGGCGACTACCTGCGCTGCGGCGCCATGGCGGCGCAGTCGCCGGTGATGGCCGAGGTCAAGAAGCGCGCCGGCCAGGGCGTTCCGGTGCTGGCGATCTGCAACGGCTTCCAGATCGTCACCGAGGCGGGCCTGCTGCCGGGCACCCTGATGCGCAACGCGCACCTGAAGTTCGTCTGCTCCGACGTGCACCTGAAGGTCGAGACCAGCCAGAGCCTGTTCACCAACCGCTACCAGGCGGGCCAGGTGATCCGCGTGCCGGTCGCGCACGCCGAGGGCAACTACTTCGCCGACGACGACACGCTGAAGCGCCTGGAGGATCGCGGCCAGATCGCCTTCCGCTACTGTGCGCCTGACGGCACCGTCAACGGCAGCGGCAATCCCAACGGCTCGATCCGCAACATCGCGGGCGTATTCAACGAGACCAAGACGGTGATGGGCCTGATGCCGCATCCCGAGAATGCCGTAGAGCCGATGTTCGGCGGCTGCGACGGCAAGGCATTGTTCGAAGGTTTGGTCGAGGCCCTGACGTGAGCGCCGTGGAGAAGAACCCGCCGGTAAAGCTTCCCAACGAGCCCACGATCACCCCGCAGATCGTGGCCGAGCATGGCCTGTCGCCCGACGAATACCAGCGCGTGCTGGCGATCATGGGCCGCACGCCGACCATGGTCGAGCTCGGCATCTTCTCGGCGATGTGGAGCGAGCACTGCTCCTACAAGTCGTCCAAGGTCTGGCTGAAGAAGCTGCCGACGAAGGCGCCGTGGGTCATCCAGGGCCCGGGCGAGAATGCCGGCGTGATCGACATCGGCGACGGCCAGGCTGCCATCTTCAAGATGGAGAGCCACAACCACCCGTCCTACATCGAGCCCTACCAGGGCGCGGCGACGGGTGTGGGCGGCATCATGCGCGACGTCTTCACCATGGGCGCGCGGCCGGTGGCGAACCTCAATGCGCTGCGCTTCGGCGATCCGGCGCATCCCAAGACGCGGCACCTGGTGTCGGGCGTCGTGGCCGGCATCGGCGGCTACGGCAACTGCATGGGCATCCCGACGGTGGGCGGCGAGACCAACTTCCATGCCGCCTACAACGGCAACATCCTGGTCAACGCCATGACCGTGGGCATTGCGCCCACCGATCGCATTTTCTATGCCGCCGCCGCGGGCGTCGGCAATCCGCTGGTCTATGTCGGCTCCAAGACCGGACGCGACGGCATTCACGGCGCAACCATGTCCTCGACCGAATTCAACGAGGACAGCGAAAGCAAGCGGCCGACCGTGCAGGTCGGCGATCCGTTCGTCGAGAAGCTGCTGCTCGAAGCCTGCCTCGAGCTGATGGCGACCGATGCTATCGTCGCCATCCAGGACATGGGTGCCGCCGGCCTCACCTCCTCGTCGTTCGAGATGGCGGCCAAGGGCGGGCTGGGCGTGGTCGTCGAGCTCGACAAGGTGCCGATGCGCGAGACCGGCATGAACCCCTACGAGCTCATGCTCTCCGAAAGCCAGGAGCGCATGCTGATTGTGCTGAAGCCTGGCCGCGAGGAGCTGGCGCGCAGGATCTTCGAGAAGTGGGAGCTCGACTTCGCCGTCATCGGCCATCTCACCGACACCGAGCGCATGGTGCTGAGCTGGCACGGCGACATCGTCGGCAACATCCCGATCCCGCCCTTGGTCACCGAGGCGCCGGTCTATGAGCGGCCGTGGACGCTGACGCCGCTGCCGGCGGTGCTCGATGCCGCCAAGGTGCCGGCGCCCAAGGACTGGCGCGCCTCGCTGCTGGCGCTGATGAGTTGCCCCGATCTCGCGAGCAAGGCGTGGATCTGGCACCAGTACGATCATCTCATCATGGGCAACACGGCGATCCGTCCGCAGGACGGCGACGCCGCCCTGGTGCGCGTCAATGGCGGCCACAAGGGGCTGGCCATGACCTCGGACTGCACGCCGCGCTACGTCCAGGCCCATCCCGAGACCGGCGGCCGCCAGGCCGTGGCCGAGGCGTGGCGCAACATCACGGCGGTCGGCGCCCGGCCGCTCGCCGTCACCGACAACATGAACTTCGGCAACCCGCAGAAGCCGGAGATCATGGGCCAGTTCGCCGGCGCCATCATGGGCATGGCCGAGGCCTGCAGGGTGCTCGACTTCCCGGTCGTGTCGGGCAACGTCTCGCTCTACAATGAGACCGAGGGCCGCCCCATCCTGCCGACGCCCACCATCGGCGCGGTCGGCGTGATCGACGATATCGCCAAATCGGTGGGCTCGCGGCTCACCCAGGCGGGCCTGGGCATTGTGCTGGTCGGCGAGACCACGGGCTGGCTCGGCCAGTCGCTCTACCTGCGCGAGGCCTGTGGCCGCGAAGAAGGCGCCCCGCCGCCGGTCGACCTCGCTGTCGAGCGGCGCAACGGCGACTTCGTGCGCTCGCAGATCGCCATCGACCGCGTCGAAGCCTGCCATGACGTGTCGGACGGCGGCCTGATCGTGGCGCTGGCCGAGATGGCCATCGCCGGCGGCACGGGCATGGAAATCGGCCAACCCACCGGAAACGGCGTCCCGTCGCACGCGTTTTTCTATGGCGAGGATCAAGGCCGCTATGTCATCGCCAGCGGCTCGGCCGACGACGTGATCGAGGCGGCGCAAGCGGCCGGCGTGCCGGCCGTGCTGCTGGGCTACTCGGGCGGGGCGTCGCTGGTGGTAAAAGGCTTGCTGTCGCTGCCGCTAAGCGACATCAAGGCGGCTCACGAAGCCTGGCTGCCGGCCTATATGGCTGCCACGGAATAACGCAGGAAAATCAAGCCATGCCGATGGCCGCCGACGACATCATCCGCCTGATCAAGGAAGGCATCCCCGACGCCGAGGTCGAGATCCAGGACCTCGCGGGCGATGGCGACCACTATGCCGCCACAGTCGTTTCCGCAGCCTTCGCCGGAAAATCCAAGATTCAGCAGCACCAGATGGTCTATGGTGCGTTGGGTGGTCGCATGGGCGGTGTGCTGCATGCGCTGAAATTGACCACCATGGCGCAAAGGCCCTAGGGGCCTTATATTCAGGGCCAGACCCGCGCCTCCCAGATTTACGTGTATTGGCGCCTCAGGAGATCGATATGAGCGAGCCTCAGGTTTTTGATCGCATCCGTGACGAGATCGGCAAGAACGACGTGCTGCTGTTCATGAAGGGCACGCCGGTATTCCCGCAGTGCGGCTTCTCGGCCGCCGTCGTCGAGTGCTTAAGCGAGCTCGGCGTGAAGTTCCACGGCGTCAACATCCTGGTCGACCCGGAACTGCGCCAGGGCATCAAGGAATTCAGCCAGTGGCCGACCATCCCGCAGCTCTACGTGAAGGGCGAGTTCGTGGGCGGCTGCGACATCATCCGCGAGATGTTCGAGACCGGCGAGCTCGAGCAGCTCATGAAGGAAAAGGGCGTCACGCTGGCGAATGCCGCGTAAGCTCGTCCGGTAGTCGATCCACCCTCGCTGTCATCCCCGAGCGCAGCGAGGGACCTTTCCTGCGGCCTCAAAGGCCCCTCGCTTCGCTCGGGGTGACAGTATTCTCGTAGCGCTTGTGCGCTTTAGTCGAAGGCGTACGACGCCATCGACAGGTTCCCCAACGTAAACGACCGATGGAGCGGGCGTCCGTGCGCGCCCTCGCCTGCTGCACCGAAGGCGACGTGGATGGGCAGGAAATGCTCGTCCGTCGGATGGGCCTCGCGCGCATTGGGCGCCTTGGTGCGGTAGTCGGCCAGCGCCGCCTCGTCACCCTTCTCCAGGGTCTCCGCCAGCCAGTCGTCGAACGCCTTGGCCCACGGCTCGGGCTCGGAGTCGTTGCCCGCACCGCGCACCAGCGCCCGCAGATTGTGCGTGGCGCTGCCTGAGCCCATCACCAGCACCCCCTCCTCTCTCAAGCCCCTGAGCTTGCGACCCAGCGCAATGTGGTGCGCCGGACTTTCATTAGGCTGCACCGAGAGCTGGAAGATCGGAATGTCGGCCTCGGGCCAGGCGAGCTTGGCCGGCACCCAGGCGCCATGGTCGAGCCCACGATGCGGATCGTGGGCGGCACCGGTGAGCTTGGCTACCCGCTCGGCCAATTCAGGCGCGCCCGGCGGATCGTAGCGCAGGGCGTAGAGAGCTTCCGGGAAGCCGTAGAAATCGTGGATGGTGGCGGGCTTGTGAGCCGTCGAGACGGCCGGCACGTCGGTGTCCCAATGGGCCGACACGGCGATGATGGCCGTGGGCCGCGGCAGCAGCTGGCCGAGCGATGCCAGGAAGGCCCGTGCCGGCCGATCCTCCAGGATCAGCATGGGGGAGCCGTGCGAAACAAAGACTGTTGGCATCGACATCGCTTTATTCCTCGACCGCCGCATGGCAGCCTGTGTGCAACGGGGTCTCGTACAGGGAAGACAGATATAATGCACGCTTTACGGATGTTGACGCGTTTTGCGGCCTGCCTCGCCCTACTGTGGGCAGTTCCGGCCGGCGCCCAGACGCTGCGGATGGTCGCCCATTCCGACCTGAAGGTGCTCGATCCGATCTGGACCACCGCCTTCATCACCCGCAATCACGGCTACATGGTCTACGACGTGCTGTTCGCCCAGGACGAGCAGCTGCGCATCCAGCCGCAGATGGTCGACAAGTACCAGGTCTCGGCCGACAAGCTCACCTGGACCTTCACCCTGCGCGACGGCCTGGAATGGCATGACGGCAAGCCGGTGACGGCCGAGGATTGCGTCGCCTCGCTCAAGCGCTGGCAAGCCCGCGACCCGATGGGCCAGAAGCTGGCCGACTTCGTCGTCGAGTGGAAGCCGGTCG
>DATGZZ010000381.1:0-5321 GCA_035296945.1 Reyranella sp. | reverse complement strand
CTCCCCCGTGTGACGGGGGAGGGAATAGGAGATCAACGCCCGCCCTGGTCGGGCGCCTTGCCTTCCGCCACCGCTCGCCGCTTTGGATCGAGGTGCTGCGAGATCTCGGCGTCGCGTCCGTAGATGTCCGCGCGAAACTGCACCTTGCCATCGCCATCCGCGAACGCAGTCTCGTACACCACGAATACCGGCACGGGCTTCGGCAGAGCGCGCCAGTTGGCGCTGCCGGTCGCGATCGATTCATCGATCGCTTCCATCGGTTGCCTCATCAGCAGAGCCGCCAGCTTTTTTGGATCCTCCACCCTGATGCATCCATGGCTGAAGCGGCGGTCGTCGCGGCCGAACAGGTTTTTTGACGGCGTATCGTGCAGGTAAACGTCGAACCGGTTGTGCATGTGGAACATCATCTGTCCGAGCGCTGAGGTGCCTCCTCCGCGCTGCTGCAGCACGCCGTCGGGCAGCATGGTCATGTTGTGCCGCGCCAGATAGGTCGGATCCTGCCGGGCCTTCGCCAGCATCCCCTCGGCGATGTCTTTCGGGACGTTCCAGGGTGGGTTGAACCAGATTCCGTCGATCAAGGTCTGGAGCTCCGGGCTCTGATTGCGTCTTTCGGTCATGCCGACAATGACGCGCGTGGAAAAAACCGGGTGGTCGTCGCGGTACAGCACCAGCCGCCCGTCGGCGACGTTGACCCAGACGCGGTCCGCCGGCAGCCGCCGCGGCAGCCAGCGTTCGCGTTCGAGATTCACGCGAATCTCGCGCAGCCGTGTCGTCGCGGTCTTGTCCTGCAAAGCCTGGCGCAGCATCCGGTAGGTCGGCGTCGTCGGCGCCAGCCCTTCGATCGTCGCCGCGGGATCGGGGCTGGCAATGGCGGCATCGAGTGCGGCTGCGACATCGATCGGCTCAGGCGCCAAGGTCTCGTCATCTCTTCGGCGCTCCACCGGCACGGCCCCGCGCGCCAGTGCATCGGCATAGGACAGGAAGGCATTCGACAGCAGCAGTTCGCGGTCAAGCGCAGACAATGTCGCCGGCGATCGCAGCAAATCTGCGTGGACGAACAGTTCCGGGGCGAGGCCATGATTGCCGGCGCGCGAGATCGCATCCATCAGTGAATTCGCCTGCCCCTGGCGGGCCTCCCAGACGGGCGAAAAGCCGCGGCGGGCGTAAAAGCGCCGCAACAAGTCGACGTTCAGTCGTTCACCGGCGATCGACTTGGGCGCACCCTCGGTCAGTTCGGCGAGCTTGGCATTGGCATCCGCCGCCATCGGCTTGGACGGTGCCGACACCAAGGCCACCGGCGGCTCCCGGTCTACCCCACGAACTGTCGGCTCGGTCGGCGCACAGGCTGCGGCGAACGCCATCGCGCCGGCTGCGATCGGTCCGGCGCATCCCAGGAAGGAACAAGATCGCATCACCCGACGAGCTTGCTCCAAGCGCTTGTAAAATCAAGATTTTCCTTGATCCGCCTGACGTACCGTCGCCGCCAATATTTCGCCATCGGGCAGGAACCAGAATGCCCCATTCGACGTTGGCTTTCGCTATCGGCCTTTTTTTCGAGCGTTGCAGCGTACTTGAGTCCCTCAACTCTGGAGGAAACGGATGTACGAAAAGATGGTTCGCCTCGCGCTGGTTGCCGTGGTGATTCCGGCGGCGTTGGCCGCGGCGGGATGCTCCTCGAACCCGCCCCCGCCGCCACAGCAACCGGTTGCCTCTGCGCCACCGCCGCCGCCGGCGCCGCCGCCTCCGATGCCGCGAGTTCGCGGCTAACCTGACAGCACAGCAGGCGATCGGCCGGTTGGCGCGCCACTGGAGCGGATTGATTTCCGCCATGGTGGCGCGCCGACGCGTCAATCCAGTCTGACTGAAATCCCCTTCAGGTCATCACGCGACGCCGGGTACTTCTTCATCACCTCGGCGTCGTGGCCGGGCACGACCATGTCGATGCGGCCGTCGGCCAGCTTGGCGAGCTTGTCGTAGCCCGCCAGCATGTCGGCCACCGAATAGACGATCGAGAACAGCTTCCTGTCGCGGATGCCCCAGTAGTAATGGCTGGCGTCCGAAGCCAGCACCAGCCAGCCGTTGCGGGTCATGACGCGCACCGACTGGATACCCATGGTGTGGCCGCCGATCAGGTGCACGGAGAGGCCGGGCTGGATCTCCTCGTCGCCATCGTGGAACACCACGCGCTTGCCGTAGACGGCGCGCACCATGCCGACCACGTCCTCGACCTCGAAGGCGTGGCGGAACGGGTCCTGGCACATGTGCCGGCCGGTGGCGAACTGCATCTCCTTGTCCTGCAGATGGAAGCGCGCCTTGGGGAACTTGTCCCAGTTGCCGGCATGGTCGTAGTGCAGATGGGTGATGATGACGTCCTCGACCTCCTTCGGGTCGATGCCGAGATCAGCCAAGAGATCGGCTGGATTGCGCTTCACTTCGCGGCCGCGCTGCTTGCCGATCTGGGCGTTGAAGCCGGTGTCGATCACGACCGGCTTGCCGCCGATCGCCCGGTTGCCGGACTCATCGAGCGGGATCGCCACCCAGACGAAATAGTCCATGGGGAAGTCGGCATCGTGCGGGTCCGGGGTGATCTGGACTTCCCAAGCCTTGCGCGGCAAGTGGGCATATTTGATCGCATGCACCTCGTAGACGGGTGTCGAACGCATCTTTGTTTCCATCCCTTTTGCTCGTTCAGGAAACCGTAGCCCGCCCGATGCCTGCGGCGCTATAGTCATCGCGTCATGGCCCGCATGGACCTCCTTGCCCGGCGAATTAGCACCTCGGTTTGCACTGCAAACCGGAGCGTCGCTGTTCGTCCGTCTGCAAGGGAGCTGTTCCATGCCCGCCGTGTTAGCGCTCAAGCGTAATTCATCCACCGTCCGATACTGTTTCGAAGCCGACGCCGAGCCGGGCGTGCTGCCGCGCGCGCTCGAGCTTTTGGCCAAGCGCGGCCTGGTGCCGGCGCGTGTCTTTGCCCAGGCCGATGCCGATCTTCTGTCGGTCGAGATCGAGGTCGAGGGGCTGGCACCCGACACCGCCGATCATGTCGGCCTCTGTCTGTCGCAGATCGTAGGCATCCGGCAGATCTTTTGAGGCGGCCGTCATGGCTGCCTTCACGATCCGCCCGGCAACGCTTGCCGATGCCGAGGCGCTGTGCGCCTTGCACAAGGCCGCTGTGAGGGCGCTCTGCGTCGGCGCCTACACGACGGAGGAGATCGAAGCCTGGCTCCGCGAGGGCGAGCCTCAGGGGTTTCGCCGCGCCATGACCGACGGCGGCGAGACCATGCTGGTCGCCGAGTGCGAGGGCGCCGTCGCGGGCTTCGCGTCGATCAAGGACGCGACGCTCTTTGGCCTCTACGTCGATCCCACGCGAGGCCGCGGCGCGGGCCGACTGCTGCTGGCGGCGGCGGAGGATGAGGTCCGGCGGCGCGGTGCCGCCGTCCTGACACTACAGGCAACGCTGAACGCCGTGCCGTTCTACCGCAAGCACGGCTTCATGCGGCAGGACCGCTCCGTCGTGCGGCGCGGCGGGCGTGATCTGGCTGTGCTGGACATGATCAAGGCGCTGTCGTGATCTTACCGGACCGCGGGCCTCCAACGCTGAATCGACCGAAGGTCGATTCAGCTCACCGCGCTCATGGTCTTCGTCTTTGCTGGGAGCGCGCCACTCCGTGGCGCTCATGTCCTGTTGAGACAAAGATGCGCCACGGAGTGGCGCGCTCCCAGCAATGAGCGGGCCTGGAGGCCCGCGGTCCGGCAAGACGTTAGGCGCACAGCCGTTCGACGATGGCGTCGATATGCACGCGGGCGCAGTCGATGCAGGAGAAGCCTGCCGTTGTCTCATCGAAGATCACGGCCAGGTCGGTGCCGGCGAGCAGGACCGCCTCGACGCCATCGCGACGCTGCAGGTCGGCCGCGATGCGGCGCAGGCCGGCGGTGTCATCGTCGTTGCCGCGCTGGGTGTCGAGGATGCGCTGGTAGGCCCGGCCGACAAAGGCGATCTCGTCGGCTTGCGGCTTCACGATCTCCACGCCCGAAAGCTGGCCCCACAGGCTGCCTTGCATGGTGAAGGTCGTGCCGAACAGCGCCACGCGCTTGAGCTGGCGCTGGCGAAGCTCCGCGCCGATGGCGTCAACGATGTTGACCAGCGGCAGTTTTATGCGCGGCGTCAGTTCAGCGATGCAGATATGCGGCGTCACCGCCGGCAGCACCGCCGCAGCTGCACCGGCGCGGCCCAGCCGCTCGATGAAGGCCGCGAGATAGTCGGCCAGCGCATCGAGCCTGCCCTCGCGCACGAAGCCCTGTCCCTTGTCGACGTCGGCGTGGACGATGGCGAGATCGGGTATTACGCCGCGCGCTTTGCAGGCCGCCGTGATCTTCTCGTAGTAGTGGACCGTGGCGCCGACGCCCAGGCCGCCGACGATGCCGACCGCAGCCATGCCGGCCTCAACCTGTCGGGAAGTTGCGCTTCCACACCTCGCCAAGCTCGGGCACCTGGTCGGCGCGCCGCGCGATGGCGAAGAGATGCGGCGTCTCGCTTTCGAACCAGCCGCGCTTGGGCCGCCAGCGCGTCATGATGTCGATGTAGATGTCGAGCGCCGAGAATCGCTCGCCTAAAAACCACGGGCTGCCGGCCTCGGCCTCGATCTGGCGCCACAGTCGCTGGGCGTAGGCGTCGGTGGCGGCGCGGAAGGGATCGCGCGCGGCGTTGACCGACACGAAGCGCGACGGATCGTCGGCGTAGGTGAAGGTCGGATAGATGTTGGCGACGATGAACACCAGCCAGCGCAGGAACTTTCCACGCTCCTTGGCATTGCCCGGCGGCACCAGCGAGTCCTTGCCCGTAATGTCGGCGAGCAGCAGCGTGATCGCCGCACTCTCGCTCATGACGCTGCCGTCGGGCATCTCGAGCGTCGGCACCTGGGCCAGCGGATTGACCTTCTTCAGCTTGGCGTCGGCGTCAGGCGTGCGGAACAGGTCCTCGACCGCCTCGAAGGTGTAGGGCAGCCCGTACCAGACGAGCTGCGCCTCGACGATGGTCGAACCCCAACCGGCGCGACCCCAGAGCTTGTAGTCAGCCATCGCTTTCCCCTCAGGGCTTCTGCAGGGGCTGGATCAGGCTGCAGGTGTCCCAGCGTCCGCCGCCGCGCTGCTGCACACGGTCATAGAACTGGTCGACGAGGGCCACCAGCGGCATCGCCGCCTTGGCGCGCTTGCCCTCGGCCATGCTGATGCCGAGGTCCTTGCGCATCCAGTCGACGGCGAAGCCGAACTCGAACTTGCCCTCGACCATCGCCTTCCAGCGATTTTCCATCTGCCAGCTC
>DATGZZ010000380.1:0-3859 GCA_035296945.1 Reyranella sp. | reverse complement strand
CTGGTGCGGGCGGTCGGCAGCGAGGAACCGGAGGTTCAGCAGGTCACCTGGGTCCCGGACGGGAGTGCCGCCGGCACGAGAGCATCTGCTCATGCGGCCGGGCTCGGCTGGGTCGACCTCGTGCTGATCTTCATCTTCATGGCCGGCCTCTACACCAACTACACCGTCATGCTGTCGCAGAAGCTGCCCTTTCCGTCGGCGCCGGCCGGCGTCGCCGGACTGATCCTGCTGTGGCGGCGGCGCGACGACATCACGCCGCGCGCGCTGGTGGGCTTCTGCGCCATCCTCGCGCTCTACCTCGTGTCCATTCTTCTCGCGCCGAACATCAACTGGCTGGCGCGGCGGACCAATGGCCTGGTCCAGCTCACCTACTCCCTCGCCATCGGCTACGCCCTCTTCCTCACCGTGAAGCGCGCCGAGCGGCGCCAGATCGCCCGGCTGTTCCTGGCCTTCGCCCTGCTGATCCTGGTGGGGTGCCTGCTCGAGACCTACGGCGGCTTGCGGCCGATCAGCGATGCCGTGCGCGCCAAGGTGTACAGCAAGGGCTTCTACGAGAACGACCTGCGCGACCTCATGTTCTACAACCGCGTGCGGCCGAAGTTCTTCGCGTCCGAGCCCGCCAGCGTCACCTTCTGCTACACGCTGTTCAGCTTCATCTGGCTGGTCACCAGCCAGTGGCGCTGGAAGTTGCCGTTCTATCTCGTCCTGGTCGGCCTCGGCCTGCGCGCCATGCCTGGGCCGACCTTGCTGCTGATGCTGGTGCTGCTGCTGCCGTACATGCTTTTCCTCGGCAGCCGGCGCAATGGCCGCATCGACGCCACGCGCTTTCTGGTCGTTGCCATGGTCGCCGCGCTGTTTGCGCTGATGGCCTTGCTGCTGGCCCAGACGCTGTTCGCCGAACGCCTGGAATCGGTGACCTCCGGCAACGATCCCAGCTTCTTCTACCGCGTGCAGGGCCCGGCGCTGGCCGGGTTGGACATCATGGGCCGCTACCCTGTCACCGGAGCGGGGCTGACGGGCGAGCCCTTCATCGAACGCGAGATCACCAATCTCTACCTGCGCTCGCCCTACTACTCGGCCGGCTGGACGGTCGTGTCGCCGGCGACCGAGCTCTTGATCAACTATTTCTGGCTGCACTGGATCTATCTTGGCTTCGTCGGGGGCGCCGCCATGATCGCCGCGCTCTCGGGGTGGTTGCGCATCCTCGGGGTCCCCAGCGTCGCCTTTTGCTGGGGCACATGGGCGATCCTGGGCCAGGCCTCCGGCGCCTATGTCGGCCCGACCTGCTGGGCCGTGCTGTTCCTGGCCGGCGCCGCGGCGGTCCTGCATCAGCGCGGCGCCGTCGCCGCGGCCACGGGCTGGCAGCACCCGACGGGCGAATGGCGCGTGGTCTCCGGGCCCGTCGCCGCCGAGTAGCCGCACCGTCGATCGCCGTCAGAAAACCGATCGGCGCTGAAAAGGCAGTCGCCGGCCGCGGCCATCGCGCGCGACCTTCGGGCCAGGGCCTGGGGCCGGGCTGTCGGCGGCGACCTCGACCGGCCTTTGTTCCGCCAAGCGCCGGCCCGCGGTGGTCACGACAATGCCCGCCGCGCCATCGCGAAGGACGCCCGCCATCTCCAGTCGAAGGCGAAGCTGCGACGACAATGAAACGGCCTCGCCGTTCACCAGCTTGCGCAACAGGTCGAGTTCCAGATTGGTGAGCTTGACCGGCACGGGCGGGCTCCCGACCTGTCAGGGCTCGGGGTCGCGCCAGCGATAGCCGACGCTCGGCAGATTCTCGATGTGCGAAAAGCCTGGATCGACTGCCAGGAATTTTCTCCGGATCCGCTTCATGAGCGAACGGACATTGGTGTTGTAGCCGTGCTCGCCGCTGCCGGCGACGAAGCCGGCATAATGGGCCGTGTCGTAGATGGCGCGGTAGGTTTGCGGCTGTCCCTTGTGCGACACCAGGTTCACCAGGATTTTGTACTCCGTGATCGTCAGGCCGATATCGCGCTCCTGCCACAGGGCGCGCGCCGTGGAATGGTGCAGGCTGAGGTTGCCGTGGCGCTCGATTCGTGGCTCGGCGACGCCGGGGACCGGCCGCCGTCCCTCGATGATGACGCGCAGCCGGCGGGCCAGCACCTCGGTGCCGCGGGCCTTGTCGACAAAGTCGACGGCGCCGCGATCCAGCGCCTGCAGCTCGCGTTCGGCCGCGGAGTATCCGGTCAGGAAGACGACCGGCAGTTCGATCCGCTGCTCGCGCAGGGCCCCCAGCAGCTCGAAACCCGACATCTCCGGCAGGACCCAGTCGAGCAACGCCACGCGTGCCTCGACGCCCTTGCTCAAGGCTTCGAGGAAAGAAGGCCCATCGGCAAAGCAGGAGACCGAAAAACCCCGATCGGCAAGATCGGCTGACAAGGCTTCGCGATAGTGATCATCGTCGTCGACCAGGACTACATCGGGCACGTCGTGCACTTCCCCTCTAGGACGCCAGGCGCCGGCGCCGTTTTAACCAAGACAAACGTCGACGCTGGCCGCGGGGTGTCGTGCGGCGGCACGATGCCACCCAATGCGCACATCGACCGCGTGAGGCTGCACCAGCACCGCGCGGCCTGCGTCACTGATTGCCTGCTTGGGTTGTTCTTCGCATTTCGCCGCGTGCTGGAAGCACTCCAAGGCGGACTTCATCACGCCACCCCTCGATCGGCGCCATTGATCGCTTGCCTTGGAAGTCTGTTGCCGCGCGGCTGTCAGGCGACAGCGACGGAGGGCGCTTCCCACGGCACCCTCCGGTCGCTGCTCTCCCTGTACTGGCGCTCCCAAGGACCCCACACCAGCTCCCACGCGGCAAAGCTTAAAGCCCGGCTCATCCGCCGCGGCGTGACCTTTGGAGGTCAAAGCCCCTCGGTGGCCCACGCCGCCGCCGTCCTGCCCGGGCTTTCGCGACCGCGAGGCAACCAGATCGGCGCCCGCTCGCTAAAGGTCTGCGAGTGCGAACTGAAGGGAGACTGCCGTGGAGCGGACCATCGTCGCCAACTTCGATACCCGTCGCGATGCCGAGACGGCCGTCGAGCATCTCGTCCAGGAACACGGCATCGAACGCGCCGATATCTTCGTCCGCGCGCCCGGTGCGGCGAACACGGCGGGGACCCGGGCGGCCGGGGCCGACGTCGAGAGCGGCCATCCCGGCGTCGAAAAGCATGGGAAGCCCGAGCTGTCGGGGCCGATCGAGGTCTCCGTCGAGTGCGACGCCGGCCGGTCGACCGTCGTGCGCTCGGCCCTGGAAAAGGCCGGCGCGACGCAGCTTCGGACGGAATAGGCGCCCGCGGCACGATGAAGGCGGCCGCGGTGGGTCTTGTGCTGAATGCGCTCGCAGCCGGCGCTGCCGCGGCGCAGCCGGCTGCCGTCGAGAGCGCCGCCGCCGGGCGCAGGCCCCTGCAGCAGACCATCCGCTTCGACGACATCGCGCCCAAGGGCATGGTGCTGCAGCAGTGCTGGAACGCCACCGGCATCGACGACCAGGAGCGCGTCTACATCGGATTCACCGGAAGACGCGCCGACGGGCGCGAGGATTTCGCCGTCTTCCGCTACGATCCCGCGACCGGCAGCCGCCGCCTGCTCGGCTCGTTCATGGCGGCGTCCGATGCCGCGGGCAACCTCCATCCCGGCGAGGAGATCCCCAAGGGCCATACGCACCTGGTGGCGCTCGACGGCCGGATCTACATGGGCTCGCAGGGCTTCCACGACTTCAAGCGCGGGCTCGGCGGCCTGCCGCGCTATCGCGGCTCCCATCTCTACGCCTACGACATCGCGGCCGACGTGCTCGAGGATGTGAGCCGCTCACTGCCGGGCGGCGTCGTGACCCGGCACACCGGCA
>DATGZZ010000379.1:0-3305 GCA_035296945.1 Reyranella sp. | reverse complement strand
GGCCACATCGATGGCCGCACCACCGACCTTGCGGACGCCATGTTCCGCAACCGGGTCTCGGCCTATTCCTGCCGCGAGCGCGCCGGCCTGGAGCGTGATCGGCTGTTTCGCGAGCGACCGATCTTCATGGGCCTGTCGACGCGGCTGCCCAAGCCCGGCGACTATCTCACCGAGGACGTGGCCGGCATGCCGGTGCTGATGACCCGCGGCGCCGACGGCAAGGTTCGCGCCTTCGCCAACATCTGCCGCCATCGCGGCGCGCCGGTGGCGCAGGGCTGCGGCAATGCCCGCGCCTTCGTCTGTCCCTATCACGGCTGGACCTACGATGCCGCCGGCAAGCTTCTGGGTACCACCGACAAGGTGGGCTTCGCCGGCATCGATCTTTCAAGCCACGGCCTGGTGCGCCTGCCGGCGGCGGAGCGTCATGGCCTGATGTTCGTGCGGCCCAAGCCGATCGCCGCAGGCGACAGCGGGTCGATCGACATCGACGCCGATCTCGGCGCGCTGGTGCCCGACCTTTCAGCGCTGCGACTGGAGACCTATCCGATCTTCTCGGCCGACCGCGTCGCCCCACGCATCAACTGGAAGTTCGCCATCGACACCTTCCTCGAGGGCTATCACATCCCGCATCTGCATCGGAAGACGATCGCGCCGTACTTCATCGGCAATGTCGGCACGTTCGATGGCGCGGGCCTGAACGGCCGCCTGTGCGTGGCGCGCACCTCGATCGACGCGGTGCGGCCATTGCCCGAGGGCGAGCGCAACTACCGCCCGCACGTCATCTCGATCTACCAGCTCTTCCCCAACACCATCCTGATCTGGCAGGTCGACCACATCGAGATCTGGCGCGCCTTTCCCGACCGCGACGATGCGAGCCGCTGCGACGTCGAGATGACGATCTACAAGCCCCACGACAGCGACCGGTCCGACGCCTATTGGGAGAAGAACCGCGACATCGCCATCCGCACGGTGATGGACGAGGATTTTCCCCTGGGCGAGCGCATGCAGATCGGCTTCGAATCCGGCGCCACGGAAGAGGTGATCTACGGCCGCAACGAGCCGTCGCTGGTCCACTTCCACACCTCGATCCGCAGCGCGCTCGGTGTGGCGGCTTAGGCTGGGGGCGCGCGACTCCAGTCGCGCGTCTTTGGTGATCGCAATGAAGATCGCGCCACTGGAGTGGCGCGCCCCCAGCAGGAGAAGACAATGCAACGTACCAAGCCCCCGTTTCGTGCCGACCAGGTCGGCAGCCTTCTGCGCTCAGCGCCGGTGAAGGAGGCACGCACCAAGCGCCTCGCTGGCGAGATCACGCCCGCTGAGCTGAAGGCCGTCGAGGACGCCGAGATCAAGAAGCTGGTCGCCAAGCAGGAATCGATCGGCCTGCAAGCGGTGACAGACGGCGAGTTCCGCCGCTCGTGGTGGCACTACGACTTCCTGGCCAAGCTCGACGGCGTCGAGCTGGTGAGCGTGACCCAGGGGCTCCAGTTCAAGGGCACGCAGACCAAGGCCGAGGGTCTGCACGTGCACGGCAAGATCGATTTCTCGACCCATCCCATGATCGAGCACTTCAAGTACCTGAAGTCGGTCGCCAAGTCGGTGCCCAAGATGACCATCCCGTCGCCGACGGCGCTGCACTATCGCGGCGGCCGGCAGGCGATCGAGAAGTCGGCCTATCCCGAGATGGAGCCGTTCTTCGCCGACCTCGGCCGCGCCTACGGCAAGGCGGTGCGCGCCTTCGGCGAGGCGGGCTGCACCTACCTGCAGCTCGACGAGGTGTTCGTGGCCTATCTCTGTGACGAGGCGCAGCGCGAGTACCTGCGCGGCCGCGGCGACGATCCCGACCGGCTGCTGCACGTCTATGCCGACCTGGTGAACGCGGCCTGCGCCGGCCGCACGCAAGGCATGACGATCTCGATGCATCTCTGCCGCGGCAACTTCCGCTCGACCTGGATGGCGCAGGGCGGCTACGAGCGCGTGGCCGACATCCTGTTCAACCAGATGGGCGTCGACGCCTATTTCATGGAGTACGACACCGACCGCGCCGGCGGCTTCGAGCCGCTGCGCTTCCTGCCCAAGGGCAAGCAGGTGGTGCTCGGCGTCATGACGTCCAAGACCGGCGAGCTGGAGAGCAAGGACCAGCTCAAGCGCCGCATCGACGAGGCGGCGAAGTTTGCGCCGCTCGACCAGCTTTGCCTGTCGCCACAATGCGGCTTTGCCAGCACGGAGGAAGGCAACCTGCTGGCCGAGGGCGAGCAGTGGGCCAAGCTCGGGCGCTGCGTGGAGGTCGCGAGGGAAGTCTGGGGCTAACTCTTGCCGGACCGCGGGCCTCCAGGCCCGCTCATGCTCTTCCGGACCGCGCATCTTGCGCTCATGAATCATGAGCGAGCCGGAGGCTCGCGGTCCGGAAGACATGATCATGAGCGGGCCTGGAGGCCCGCGGTCCGGCAAGACGCTTAACGTCCTTCGAGCTGTTGGCTGACCCAGTCCTGCACCATGCTCGACTCGAGATGCCGATAGGCCGCGCTGCGTTCGCGCTCGTCGACGAGGTTGCCGACGATCACGGCAATGACGAGATCGCATTTCTGCGAGACGGCAATGCCTTCGGCGTGGCGCGTCCCGCCGCCGATCACGTTGTAGCGATAGAGTCGGGCGCGACCGGGGAAGGCGCCGATGCGGACGGGCAGCCCTTCCTTGGCCGGCACGAAGCGTTCGTCCAGCAGGTCGACGTCGGTGACGCGGTCGACCTCCTCGTCGGTGACGACGCCGGTCTCGCAATTGCCGCAGAAGCCGAGCTTGGGCCGTACATAGACTTCGAGCGTGCCACGGCGCCAGGCTTGGCCTGCCGGCCATGCGTCGCGCGGGAACGGCCAGGCGATCGGCCGCCATGGCATGTCCTTGCCGAGCGATGGAGGGTCGTCTTCGCTGAGGCCAAGCGCGACCATGCCGGCCATCAGGCCGGCCGCGAGCGACGTCTGGACGATCGTGCGCCGCTTCATCGGACGGCCCCTATTTGAGGCCCGCCACCGTGCGCGCCTCACCGCCGAGCTCCAGGATGTGCATCCCGGTGTTGGCGCGGTCGACGATATAGATGTAGCCGCGCTCGTCCGTTTCGACGTTGTTGGTCTGGATGGCCGTCTTGCAGCGGTCCTGCCCGTCGACCTTGATGCACCGCTTCTCGGTCTTGTCGGTGATCGCCGGGATGAAATAGGCGACCTCCTTCGGCGTCATCGGATCGCGGATGTCGAGGACGCGCACGCCCGCGTTGAACCAGGCGATCACGGCCAGCTTCTTGAAGTAGACCGGCG
>DATGZZ010000378.1:0-3094 GCA_035296945.1 Reyranella sp. | reverse complement strand
CACCCGGATGGCGCTCCAGGTGCGCACGACGTTGACGTTGGCCAGCAACGGGAACTGGCGCACCGCGCGCTCGGCCTCGGTGGCGCTGACGCCCAGCGTCAGGCCGGCCGGATCGGTGCGCTCTTCCTTGGAATCGCCGATCATCACCGTGCCCTCGTCGGTCTGGCGCAGGGTGACGACGGGATGACGCAGGAACGGCCGCAGCCGCTCGGTGACGACGATCTGGCCGCGCTCGGGCCGCATCGGACATTCCAGCCCGACCATGGGCGCCAGATGCATGTTGGCGTTGCCCGCCGCCAGCGCCACGCGGTTGGCGCGGATCTCGCCGTGCTCGGTCGTCAGCCGGAACTCGCCGCCGTCCCGCGCGATGTTCTCGACGCGATGGCTCGGCAGGTAGGCGACGCCGCGGGCGTTTATGGCGGTGTGCAACGTCCGGAACAGGCGCAGCGAGTTCACATGGCCGTCGAGCGGGCAGTAGCTTCCGCCCACCACCTCGGGCCCGATGTCGGGCAGCATCTTGGCCACCTGGGCATGGTCCATGATCTCGGTCTTGTAGTCGACGATGCCGGGCTGGTTGTGCAGGCGCTTCAGGCTGTTGGCGCGCGCCTCGAGCTCGCGCTCCGACAGCGAGAGGTGAAAGCCGCCCGGGCGCTGGAAGCAGACATCGAGCCCGGCCTCCTCCTTCAGCGTCTCGGCGAAGCCTTCCCAGGCATTCGACGAGCGGATGGTCCAGCCGGCATAGGGCGCCAGGCCCAGCCCCTTGCTCTGCACCCAGACCAACGCGAAGTTGCCGCGGCTCGCGCGCACGGCGCGGTCACCCTCGTCGAGGACGACGACGCGGCAGCCCTCGCGCGCCAGCCCCCAGGCGGTGGCGACGCCGACCAGGCCGCCGCCGACGACGGCGACGTCGTAATCCCTAACGGCCATCGGCGCTCCTTCCGACCAGCAGCCGCTCCAGCCCGTAGGCGCGGTCGAGGGCGATCAGCGCGGCCACGGTGATGGCGATGACGCAGGCCGACACCGAGGTGACCAGCGGATCGATATTGTCCTGGATGTAGAGGAACATGCGCACCGGCAAGGTCACGGTCGCCGGCGCGGCGATGAACACTGTCATCGTCACCTCGTCGAACGAATTGATGAAGGCGAGTGCCCAGCCGCTGACCAGGCCGGGCAGCACCAGCGGCAGGGTGATGCGCCGCAGCACCGTGCCCTCGGAGGCGCCAAGCGAGATGGCGGCATGCTCGATCGAGCGATCGAGCCCGACGGCCGAGGCGAGCGTGAGCCGCAACGCGAAGGGCAGCACGATCACGATATGCGCCAGCACCAGGCCGATGAAGGTGCCGCCCAGCCCGAGCTCGGTGAAGAAGCGCAGGAAGGCGATGCCCAGCACGAGGTGCGGAATCATGAGCGGCGACATGAAGAGCGCCGTCATCGCCTCACGCCCGCGGAAGCGATAGCGCGCGATCGCCAGCGCCGCCGGCACGGAGAAGGCGACCGCCACGGCCGACGAGATCGCGCCCAGCCACAGGCTGCGCCAGAAGGCCGAGACGAACTCGGGATAGCGGGCGATGGCGTAGAACCAGCGCAGCGACCAGCGGTCGGTGGGGAAGGAAAGATAGCCCTCGGGCGTGAAGGCGACGAAGCAGACGACCAGGATCGGCGCCAGCATGAAGATGACGAACAGCGTATGGAAGACGAGCGCCAGCGGGCCATTCCTGCTCATGACGGGCGGCTCATCCGAACACCTGCGCGTAGCGGCGTTCGACCAGCCGGCTGCAGCCGATCACGATCGCCACCAGGGCGACCAGCAGCAGCACGGCCACCGCCGCGCCCAGCGGCCAGTTCAGCGTGTTCAGGAACTCGTCGTAGGCCAGGGTCGAGGCGACCTTCAGGCGGCGACCGCCGATGATGGCGGGTGTGGCGAAGGCACTGGCTGCGAGAGCGAAGACGATGATCGCGCCCGACAGGATGCCGGGCATGACCTGCGGCAGCACGATGCGGCGCAGCACGGTGAAGGGCCCCGCTCCCAGCGCCACCGCCGCGTTCTCGATCTGCGGGTCGAGGCGCTGCAGCGCCGCCCATACCGCGAGCACCATGTAGGGCATCAGCACATGCGTGAGCGCGATGACCACGCCGGTCTCGGTGAACATGAAGGGCAAGGGGGCGGAGATCAGGCCCATCGACACCAGGGCCTTGTTGATCAGGCCGGAGTTGCCGCCGAACAGCAAGGCCCAGCCCAAGGTGCGGGCGACGACGGAGATCAGCAACGGGCCCAGGACCACCAGCAGGAAGAGGCCGCGCCACGGGCTCTTCATGCGGTTCATGATGTAGGCCTCGGGCGCGCCGAACAGCGCCGTCAGAAGGGTGACGAAAAAGGCGATGCGGAAAGTCCGCCAGAACATCTCCAGGAAGTAGGAATCGGTGAAGACCTCGTGCCAGTTCTTGAGGATGAAGACCGGCTCGATGCCCTTGTACTGGCCCCAGTCGTGGAAGGAGAGCAGCACGGTCATGACCAGCGGCACGATGACGATGGCGCCAAACAGCAGCAGCGCCGGGAGGCTGAGCAGGTAGGGTGTCGACTTCATATCGCCGCCCACGCCAGATGCACCGCCGCACCCTCCGCCGGCATCGCCTCGCCGGTGTTCTGGCGGATCACGGTCACCAGGCCATCGGCCGTCTCGATCTGGTAGAGCCAGTGATTGCCCTGGAAGATGCGCGTGCGCACCTTGCCGGCGAGACCTGACGTCGCGAACCAGATCTTCTCCGGCCGCACCGTGGCGCCGTTCACGAGATTGGTCCGGCCGAGGAAGTTCGCGACGAACGGCGTCGCCGGCCGCTCGTAGGCCTCGTGCGGCGGGCCGATCTGCTCGGCGCGGCCGTGGTTCATCACCACCACGCGGTCGCTGAGCGCCATCGCCTCGGCCTGGTCGTGCGTCACCAGGATGGTTGTCGTGCCGACCGTGCGCTGGATCTGGCGCAACTCGATCTGCATCTCCTCGCGCAGCTTGGCGTCGAGGTTGGACAAGGGCTCGTCGAGCAGCAGGATCTGCGGCCGGATCACCAGGGCGCGGGCGAGCGCCACCCGCTGCTGCTG
>DATGZZ010000377.1:0-2036 GCA_035296945.1 Reyranella sp. | reverse complement strand
AACGATGCTCCTCGGGCCTGAATGGGGCGGCGTCAACCACGTGCTCCCTCCTGCTGTCGCCGGCACCTTAGTTCCGGGCGAACAGGTCGGCCAGCTTGTCGAGGGTCGGTTCGAGATGGTCGGGCCTGGCATCGTCGCGTGGCGGAAGGCCGACCCGGTTGTGCCAGAACACCGGCATGCCAACGCCCTTGGCGCCCGGCACATCGGACGCCGAACCCGCAACGAACAGCGTGCGCTCCGGCGCGGTGCCGAGCGCCGCGAGCACGGCGCGATACGGTTCGGGCCTGGGCTTGTAGAAGCCCGCGCTCTCGGCCGTTACCACGACCTTGAACGGCACGCCGACACGATCGGCCGCCTGACGGCCCAGCCGCACCGAGCAGTTGGTGGCGACGGCCAGCGGTACGGGGATCGCGGCCAGGACGCCGCGTGCCTCAGGCCAAGGTGCCAGTTCGCCCCAGCGGCGCTCCAGCTCGCTGCCCAGGCTCTCGGGCAGGCCGACATCGCGCGCTGCCTCGCGCACGAGGGTCTCATAGGGTCGGTAGCGACCGCAGCCGTAGGTGATCTCGAGATAGCGCCGGCGCCATTTCAGGCCCTCGCTGGCTGAGCCCGCGACGTCGTTCCACAAGCTCCAGGAATCGATCAGCGCCGTCAGCAGGTCGAAGATGACGGCGTCGTACTTCACGCAATCCCCTTAAGCGGCTCGGGCCTCGCGACCCATGCCGTCGAATAGGTCGAGCATGCGCTCGCGCCAGGCGTGGATCGGATCGTCGGCTTCGAGCAGCGAAAGCGGGCTGGCAATGCGCGCCCACAGGAAGGCGCCGGCCAGCGCATAGTCGGGATAGGCGGGCTGCTCACCACTGAGGAAAGACTGCTCCTTCAGGACACGTCGCGCCGGCTCCAGCACGGTGCGGAAAGCGGCGACGCCCTTCTCGCGCGCCTTGGCCTGCAATGACGCGAAGTCGGTCGTGCCCAGGCGCTTGCCGCGCGACTCCTGGAAATAGGGCTGATCGACCGGCCGCACGCGATCGTAGAGGTCGCTGACGACGATCGGGAACAGGGCCGGCTGCACGGCGCTGTCGACCCAGGAAGCGACGAAATGCGCGTGATGCCGCGCCGGCCCGAACAGCGGCTTCTCCGGATAGGCGCTTTCGAGATGCTGTGCGATCGCCCAGCTGTCCTTCACCACAGTGGGCCCGTCATGGATGACCGGCACGGTCTGCGATTGGGCGAAGGCGATCTTCTGCTTCTCGGTGAAGCCCATCGGCTCGTCGCGCCAAGCGAGCCCCTTGTGCTTCAGGGCGAACTTGGCACGCCAGCAGAACGGGCTCGGCCGCCGGTCGTCCTGCAGGACGAGGTCGTAAAGCGTGATCATCGGCTACTTTCCTTCGAGCATCGTGATGATGCCCGAGAAATCCTTGGCGCCGCCGCCTGCGTTGACGAACATGTTGAAGAGCTGAGCTGCCTCCGCGCCCATCGGCGTGCTGGCGCCCGAGCTCTGCGCCGCCTGCTGGGCAAGCTTCAGGTCCTTCAGCATGTTGTCCGCCGTGAAGCCCGCCTGGTAGTCGCGGTTGGCCGGTGAGGTCGGCACGGGGCCGGGCAGCGGCAGATAGTTGTTCACCGCCCAGCAGCTGCCGGACGACGTCGACACGATGTTGAACAGTTTCTGCACGTCCAGCCCCAGGCGCTTGCCGAGCAGGAAGCCTTCGGCGACGCCGATCATGGTGATGCCGAGGATCATGTTGTTGCAGATCTTGGCCGCCTGCCCCGCGCCTGGCGGGCCGGTGTGCACGATGTTCTTGCCCATCTTCTCGAGGATCGGCTGCGCCTTGGCGAAAGCGCCATCGCTGCCCCCCACCATGAAGGTGAGCGTGCCCGCCGTCGCGCCGCCGACGCCGCCCGAAACCGGCGCATCGACCATCTCCAGCCCGGCCTTGGCCGCCAGCTCGCCGACATGGCGGGCGCTGTCGACGTCGATGGTCGAGCAATCGATCAGCAGCGCGCCTTTGGCAACGTTGGGCAACACGTCGTTCTCGTAA
>DATGZZ010000376.1:0-8095 GCA_035296945.1 Reyranella sp. | reverse complement strand
CGTCGCGCGGGACCAGCCTGTTGTCGTCGGTGCCGTAGGTATCGGAGAGATAGGCGATGATGGCCGGGCTCTCGGCGATGGTGAAATCGCCGTCCTGCAGCACGGGGATCTTCTGGCGCGGATTGATACGCGTGAACTCGGCCGTCTTGGTCTCGCCGGTGCGCGGCAGGATGGGATGCGCCACGTAGTCGAGCGACAGCTCGTGCAGCGCCCACACCGCGCGCAGTGTGCGGCTGGTGGTGGCTCCCCATAAGTGCAGCATGTCACCACCTCTCGATTGACGTGCGCAGGTCGAGCTCGTGGGTCCAGCCGTAGGTCGGCTGGACGTGTAGGGCCCAGTACGCCTCGGCGATCGCCTTGGTCTGGATCAGGGTATTGGCCGGCAGCGAATCGACCTTGTCGCCGATGCGCGCCCGCATGCGCTTGCGGATGGCCTCGCTGTCGACGCCGCCGTCGATCAGGAGATGGGCGACATGGATGTTCTTCGGCCCCAGCTCGCGCGCCATCGATTGCGCCACGGCCCGCAGGCCGAACTTCGCCGAGGCGAAGGCGGCAAAGCCCGAGCCGCCGCGAACGCTTGCCGTGGCGCCGGTGAACAGGATGGTGCCGTGGCCGCGTGGCAGCATATAGCGCGCCGCCTCGCGACCGGTGAGGAAGCCGCCATAACAGGCGAGTTCCCAGGACTTGCGGAACAGCGTCTCGGTCGTCTCCAGGAGCGGCACGTTGGCGTTCGAGCCAGCGTTGTAGAGGCAGACTTCTATGGGCCCGACCTCGCCCTCGACCCTGGCAAACAGGTCCTGGACCGCGGCCTCCTGGCGGGCATCGACGCTGAAGGCGTGGACCCTGCCGCCGTCGGCCGCGACCTCGTCGATCAGCGCCTTGGCCTTGGCAGCGTCGCGCCGCGCCACGCAGACTTGTAGTCCACCGGCCGCAAAGCGTCGGGCAACGGCGGCGCCGATGGCGTCGCCCGCGCCCACGAGCAGGGCGACGGGCCCATTGGCTGTGCCGCTGGCTGTCATGTGCGTTTCCCTCGTTTTTCTTTGTCAGTTTGAAAAAAACACTAATAAGTCTCGACTCGTTCGCTGCGAGTCGCAAGGGGATTCCTATTGATGTGTGCGAGAAGACCTAATCGGACGCCGTTGTCTTCTTTCGCCGGCCGGCGCATCAGCTGGCATGTGGCGCGGGCTTGCCGCGCCCGGTCCGCGATGGACGTGGACCTGCTTGGGGCTGAGCGGCTCGCCGCATTCCGAGCAGATCATTACAGGGTCGAACGTCTTGCCGCAGCTCACGTGCTGGTGCAGCAGCGGGCGGCCCTTCTTGCCGGCCATGTGGACGTCGCCCCAATGCACGATGGCCATGACAATAGGGTAGAGATCGAGCCCCTTCTGGGTCAGCCGGTACTCGTAGCGCAGGGGCCGCTCCTGGTAGGGCACCTTGGCCAGCACGAAGTCCTTCACCAGCTTGCGCAGGCGGCTGGCCAGGATCGGCCGTGTCACGCCGAGCCGCGCCTGGAATTCCTCGAAGCGGCGCACGCGCAGGAAGCAGTCGCGCAGGATCAGCAGGGTCCAGCGGTCGCCGATGACCGACACCGTGCGCGCCACCGAGCACGCTTCGTTCTCCAGCTTGTTCCAACGCATGGCCGAGCTTAACGCAGGTTCATAAAGAAAACCAACTGATACACCCTACAACCACTACCTCACCCTGAGGAGCGGCCGACGGCCGCGTCTCGAAGGGTGGGCAACGCCACGACTGGGGCCCATCCTTCGAGACGCATCGCTTCGCGATGCTCCTCAGGATGAGGTTGGCCGTGAATCGATTAGTTTTGGTCGCGACATCATGACTTCGTCGACGTTGTGATGCCGTCGGTCCGTCGTCAGTATACGTGTCGAAACGAAACGAGAGGCGGCGCATGACAGGTCCGTTGTCGGGGGTGCGGGTCATCGACCTCACCAGCGTGGTGTCAGGGCCGTTCGCCACGATGTTCCTGGCCGACCAGGGCGCCGACGTGATCAAGGTCGAGCCGCCGGGCGGCGACATCACGCGCCGCAGCCGCCAGTCGGTCGATCCGACCGGCGAGTTCTCCGCCCTGTTCATATCGACCAACCGCGGCAAGCGCTCGCTGTCGATCGACCTCAAGCAGCCCGAGGGCATCGACGTCCTGCGCAAGCTGATCGCCCGCTCCGACGTGCTGGTGCAGAATTTCAGGCCGCAGGTCATGGAACGGCTGGGCCTCGGCGAAGCGGCCATGCGCGCGCTCAATCCGCGCCTGATCTACGTCTCGATCAGCGGCGCCGGCGACAGCGGGCCGTACGCCGAGAAGCGCATCTACGATCCCATCATCCAGGGCCTCTCGGGCTTCGCCGACGTGCAGTCCAATGCGGAGACCGGGCGCCCGCAGATGATCCGGACCATCGTGGCCGACAAGACCACCTCGGTTTTCACCGCCCAGGCGGTCGCATCGGCGCTGTACGCGCGGGAAAAGACGGGCGTGGGCCAGCACATCAAGGTGGCGATGCTCGACGTCATGATCTCCTATCTCTGGCCGGAAGCGATGATGCAGTACACGGTGGTCGGACAAGAGGCCGCGGCGAACGACCCCAAGGCGCGGCCCGACCTGATCTTCAAGACGCTCGACGGCTACATGACCGCCGGCACGATCTCGGACTCCGAGTGGCAAGGCTTCTGTCGTGCCGTCGAGCAGCCGGCGCTGGCCGACGACAAGCGCTTCAACACGCCGGCCGCGCGCACCGCCAACGCTGCCGAGCGCATCACCCTGATGGGCGACATTCTCGCCAAGCGCGCCACGGCCGACTGGCTGAAGCGCCTCGACGAGGCCGACGTGCCGTGCGCCCCGGTCCTGCGCCGCGGCGAGGTGATGGCCAACGAGCAGGTGGTGGCCCGCGGCCTGATCGCCGAGTACGACCATCCCGGCATCGGCCGCGTGCGCCAGGCCAAGCCGGCGGCTGAGTTCGGCGGCACGCCGGCCCGCCCGCCCTCGGCCGCGCCGAAGGTCGGCGAGCACGGTGCCGAGATCCTCACCGAACTCGGCTACGCGCGTGCGGACATCGACCGCCTGGCCGAGAGCAAGGTGCTGCGGCTGCCGAAATAGACTACCTCCCCCTCTGACTCAAGCTCCTCTCCCCCGCTAGGGGGAGAGGTTGGGTGAGGGGGATGCGCACGTCGTTGCCCCCTCACCTAGCCTCTCCCCCTAGCGGGGGAGAGGAACATGAAGAAGGGGAGGAAGCGCCTATTTCTTCGCCGCGATCGCCTCCTCGACGTCGCGCAGGCGGTCCTTGCCGAAATAGATCTCGTCATCGACGAAGAAGGTCGGTGAGCCGAAGGCGCCGCGGTCGACAGCGCGCTGGGTCTCGGCCAGCAGTCCGTCCTTGATCTCCTGGTCCTGGGCCAGCTCGAACAGGCGATCGGCCGGCAACGCCGATTCGACCAGCGCCGCGCGCAGCACCGCCGGGTCGTCGAGCTTCTTGGGCTCGGCCCACATGTGCCGGTACACCTCGTCGACATAGCGCTCGAAGATGCCGAGCTTCCGCGCCGCCACGGCGCCACGCATGATCATCAGGGTGTTGACCGGGAAGAACGGGTTGGGCCGGTAGCGCGTGATGCCGTGCTGCTTGATGAACCGCTCGGTCTCGAGCTTCTGGTACTCGGGCTTGTTCCTGACGCCGGCGTTGGTCTCGACGGGGGATCGGTTGTTGGTGAGCTTGAAGACGCCGCCCAGGAGGATCGGCACGTAGTCGAACCTGACGCCCTGGCGCTTCTCGATGTCGGGAATGGCCAGGTGGCTGAGATAGGCGTTCGGGCTGCCGAAATCGAAGAGGAAGTCTACCTTGGGCATGGCTCACCATTTCTCGCCGAACGGGCGGATTTCCATTTCCGAGCTCCAGGCGTCGCGCGGCTGCTGGTAGAGCGCCCAGTAGCTCTCGGCGACGGCCTCCGGCCGCATCAGCCGGCCGGGGTCGAGGTTGGCGACCGCCTCGGCGCCCTCGCGCTCCTTGATGCGTTCGCGCACCCAGGCGGTATCGACGCCGGAATCGATCACCAGGTGGGCGACATGGATGTTCTTCGGCCCGAGCTCGCGGGCGGCGGCCTGCGCTACCGCGCGCAGGCCCGCCTTGGCCGCGGCGAAGGCGGCGTAGCCCGAGCCGCCGCGCATACTGGCGGTGGCCCCAGTGAAGAAGATGCAGCCCTTGCCCCGCGGCAGCATCAGGCGCGCGGCCTCGCGGCCGGCGAGGAAGCCCGAGTAGCAGGCCATCTCCCAGACCTTGCGGAAGACGCGCTCGGTCGTGTCGAGGATCGGGAAGTTGACGTTGGCGCCGATGTTGAAGATGCAGACTTCGATTGGCGCCTCGCGGTCGGCCTCCTGCAGGAAGGCGGTGATGTCGTCTTCCTTGCGCGCATCGAGCGAACGGCCGATGGCCCGCCCGCCGGCCTTCTCGATGTCGGCGATCAGGGGCGCCAGCTTGTCGCCGTTGCGGCGGCCGGCAAACACGGTGAATCCTTCGGCGGCGAATTTGCGGGCAATCGCGGCGCCGATGAAGTCGCCGGCACCGATCACCGCCACCGTGGCGTTTCGTGCTGTCACTTGCTTCTCCTAGGCCGTGAGGGACGTCGGTTGCGGCCTGGCCGCCGCGGCGGCCGCCGCAAGCCGGTGTTTCAGGATCTTGCCCGTCGATGACGCCGGCAGGGCGTCGAGCACGACGATCTCGCTGGGCCGCTTGTAGGCTGTCAGGTGGCGGACGGCGTGCGCCATCAGCTCGTCGACGGTGGTCGCGCTGCCCGGCAGAAGTTGTACGTAGGCCACGACCTCTTCGTTGGCCTGGACGGCGCGGCCGACGACCGCCGACTGGACGACCGACGGGTGCGCACTCAGCACGGCTTCGACTTCGGCCGGATAGACGTTGAAGCCCGAGCGGATGATCAGTTCCTTGGTGCGTCCGACGATGAACAGCGCCTCGCCTTCGAAGCGCGCAAGATCGCCGGTGTTGAACCAGCCGTCGCGGTCGATGGCTGCGGCGGTGGCATCCGGCGCGCGGTAGTAGCCGCGCATCACGTTGGGACCGCGCGCATGCAGCTCGCCGACCTCGCCGTTCGCCACCGGTACCCCGTCGAGGCCCATCAGGCGCACCTCGACGCCGGGCAGGATGGTGCCGACCGAGCAGTCCGCGCGCGGGGCGTTGGAGCGGACGCCGGAAATGCCCGGCGCGCATTCGGTGATGCCGTAGCCGTTGAGCAGCGGCTGGCCGAATTCCTGCTCGATCATGGCCTTCAGGGTCGGATCGAGCGGCGCGCCGGCGACGTAGAGGCCGCGCAGGCGCCCGCGCGGCAGGGCTTCGAGGCCGAGCGTGGCCTTGTATTCGAGCAGGCGCTGGTAGGTCGTGGGCACGCCGAAGAGCAGCGATATGCCGTCTTCGCGGACGGCCTTCACGAACGCGGCCGGATCGTACTTGGGCACGATGTGGACGGTACTGCCGCCCATCAGGGTTCCCGCCAGGATGATGGAGAAGCCGACGATGTGCGACATCGGCAGCACGCCGTAGATCACGTCCTGCGGCGTGGGCTTGCGCAGCATCTTCGAAATGCTGGCGTTGAACAGGATGTTGCGGTGCGTGAGCATCACGCCCTTCGGATTGCCGGTCGTGCCCGAGGTGTAGAGCAGGGCCGCCGCCTGGCGTGCGCCGTCCTCCTCGACAGGCTCCGGCTCGGTGCTCTGGTTCAGCGGGCTCACGGCCACAATGCCGAGCGGACCCATGTCCACCGCGTGGGCGTCGTGGCGCCGGGCGTGGACCGCGGCAAGCTCTGAGACCTCTACGGCGTAGTAGACCAGGCGCGCGCCACAATGATCGCGGATCTGGTCCAGTTCGCGCTCCGACAGTCGCGGATTGACCACCACTGACCAGGCGTCGACGGCCGAGGTTGCGAGCACGAGGGCCGCGAGCGCCAGGCTGTTCTCGCTCACGATCATGATGCGATCGCCCGGTCGGGCGCCGCGGGTCCTGAGCGCGTCCGCTGCGCCGTCGACGATTCCGGGCAGGTCGCCGTAGGTCCACACCTTGCCATCGCCGATCAGGGCGGGCTGGCCGGGCGCGCTCTTGGCCCAGGGCTGGAAGACGTGGTGCAGACGATGCGGCAGTCCGGCCAGCAGCTCCTCGGCCGTGGCTTCGCTTTGCGGCGCCATTGTTTCCTCCCTCCTCACGTTCCTCTCCCCCGCTAGGGGGAGAGGTTAGGTGAGGGGGCTTCGAAGATTGTCTGTAACCCCCTCACCCAGCCTCTCCCCCTAGCGGGGGAGAGGAGCATGAACGGGATCATCAGTTCATTTTTCACACTTTGTCAAATCGAGGCGATTGCCAAAAAGCTCGGGCACGCATGAGTTCTTACAATTTGATAGGTGTCGTTTTTGAATGGACGATAAGGAAATTGGTCGTTTGAAGGGATTTGGACATGGATCGTCCCGTTGCCGTCGTCACCGGTGTCGGCCCAGGCACCGGCAGCGCGATTGTGCGCCGGCTCGCCGCCGGCGGTTACGACGTCGCCATGCTCGCCCGTAGTCGCGGGCGGCTGGCGTCACTGGAAAAGGATGTTCCGCACGCCAAGGCCTACGCCTGCGACGTCTCGGACGAAGCTGAGATCGAGGCCTCGCTTGCCGCCGTGCGGCGCGACATGGGCTCGCCGTCGGTCCTGGTGCACAACGCCGTGGGCGGAGCGTGGGGCACCTTCCAGGACATCGATCCGCAAATCCTCAACCGGAACTTCCAGGTCAACACGATGGCGCTGCTTCACCTCGCGCGACGGCTGGCGCCGGCCATGGTCGAACGCGGCGCGGGCGCGATCGTCGCGACCGGCAACACGTCCGCCCTGCGCGGGCGCGCCAATTTTGCCGGCTTCGCGCCGACCAAGGCCGCCCAGCGCATCCTCGCCGAGGCGATGGCGCGCGACCTCGGCCCCAAGGGCGTCCATGTCGCCTATGTCGTGATCGACGCCGTCATCGATCTCGGCTGGACGCGCGAGCGGTATCCCGACCGACCCGACAGCTTCTTCATCAAGCCGGCGGCCATTGCCGACGAGGTCTGGCACATCCTTCAGCAGGACAGGAGCGCCTGGTCATTCAATGTCGAAATCCGCCCGTTTGGCGAGACATGGTGAGTGCGATGGCTGACCTGCGCATCTTCTCCTATCTGCCCAATCCCCGGATCTGGAAGGCGACGATCGCCGCGCGCCTCAGCGGCGTCGACCTCGAGGTTCGTGGCGCTAAACCCTCCGAGCTTACGAACTGGCTCTGGGACTTTGACGCGAGGCCGCTATCGGCAGAAGAGAAGGGCGCCTATGCCTCAGCCGCGCGCAAGGGCCGCGTCGGCTTCAAGGGCGGCAGCCTGATCAAGAGCGATGCGTTCCTGTCGGCCAATCCCTTCGGGACGGTGCCGGCGGCCTTCAGTCCCGACGGCACGACCGGTGTCTTCGAGTCCAACAGCATCATGCGGGCGGTGGCGAGGCTGGGCGCGGACCGCCTGCAACTCTACGGCCGCGATGCCTACGAGGCGTCTCGCATCGACAGCTTCCTCGACGCCAGTCTGGTCTTCGGCCGCGACACGCAACCCTATCTCCTCGCCCTTCGCGGCGACGACCTGTCGGCCGACCTCCACGCCCGCGCCGCCGAGTCCTTCGCCGTCTATCTGGCGGGCATCGACCAGGCGCTGCATCCCGATCGGCACTACTTGGTCGGCGACACCCTCTCGCTCGCCGACATCTGTTTCGTGGCCGAGCTTTGCCTCTTCTCCAACGAGCGCCCCCGCGGGGCGTCGTTGCGCAAGCGCGGCCTGGCGCCGGTCCTGGCCGACGGTTGGCGCGAGGCATTTCCGCGTGCTTCGGCGCACTTGGATCGGCTCTCCGATCATCCGGCCTTTGCGCCGGATGTCCGTCCTTATCTCAAGAAGCTGGAGGCGCTTGCGACATGACCAAGAATCCCACGCAAGACGTTGCCCTCATCGTCGGGGGTGGCCCCGGTATCAGTTCGAGCTGTGCGAGGCTGTTCGCGAAGGAGGGCATGCGCGTCGCCGTCGCCGCCCGACAGCCGGACAAACCG
>DATGZZ010000375.1:0-8512 GCA_035296945.1 Reyranella sp. | reverse complement strand
ACAATGCTCGCCTTCATTGCTCATTGAAGTTGTCTGCGATGTGGCTCTGCTGTCACATTGCGCTTTCTCTTCAATGTCAGCTTCGGCCTGCACGACCTGCGGCGGTCCGGACTGGATCACCCAGGGAGCATGATCAATGGCCATGCGGCGCATCGCGGTGGAAGAAGCCTTCGTGACACCGGAGATCATGGCGCAATGGCACGTCGTGCTGGCTGGCCGCGATGTCGAGCCCGGCTTCGCCAAGATGGGCGAAACCATTCTGGCGCAGACGCCCGCGAACAAGCCGCTGGATGATCGCCTGCTCGACATCGGCGCCGGCCGTATCGCTCACATGGATTCGATCGGCATCGACATGCATGTCCTCTCGCTCACGTCGCCGGGCGTGCAGGTGTTCGACGGACCACTGGCGACACGGCTTGCCGCGGAATCGAATGACGCGCTCGCGGCTGCGGTCAAAGCCCATCCGACGCGGTTCGCGGGCCTTGCCGCCATCGCGCCCCAGGACCCGGCGGCGGCGGCGCGGGAGATTGAGCGCGCCGCCCGGAAGCTCGGCCTGTGTGGGCTGATCATCAACTCCCATACGATGGGCGAGTATCTCGACGCGGCCAAGTACCGGCCGATCTTCGCGGCGGCCGAGGCGCTCGACATGCCGATCTACCTCCATCCGCGCGAGCCCGCGCCGTCGATGGTGACGCCTTTCCTCGACTACGGCCTTTACTTCGCCGGCTGGGGCTTTGCCGCCGAGACCGGGCTGCATGCCATGCGCCTGATCATGTCAGGCACGTTCGATCGCTTCCCCAAGCTCAAGATCGTGCTCGGTCACATGGGCGAGGGCCTGCCGTTCTGGCTTCAGCGCATCGACAACCGTTATTTACTCGAAGTGAAGATCGGTGCCATCGACAAGCTTCCCAGGCTGCCCAGCCAGTACTTCCTCGACAATTTCGTCATCACCACCGCAGGTGTCACCTCGATGCCGGCGCTGCGGCTCAGCCTCGACGTGCTGGGGGTGGAGCGAATCCTGTTCGCCGCCGACTTTCCCTATGAGGATGACGCCGAGGCGGTGCGCTTCATGGACGGCGCGGCCGTCACCGAAGATGAACGCAAGCAGATCTACGAGACGAACGCCCAGCGGGTGTTCAAGCTGAAAGCCTAGATCAACGGCTTTAGAAAATTGGAGCGGGCGAAGGGATTCGAACCCTCGACCCCGACCTTGGCAAGGTCGTGCTCTACCCCTGAGCTACGCCCGCGCTCCATGTCCGGCCGGGTAGGTGCCGGAAGGCGGCGTTGATACGGGTTTTCGGGCGCCTTTGCAAGGCCCGCCCTGGAGCTACCCGCGGGCCAGCAACCGCTGCAGATACTTGCCGTACTCGGTCTCGCGGATGGGCTGGATCAGCTTTTCCATGCCGCCGTCGTCGATATAGCCCTTGCGCCAAGCCACTTCCTCCGGGCTGCCTATCTGCAGTCCTTGGCGGTCCTCGACCGTCTCGACGAACTGGGCGGCGCGCAGCAGGCTCGACGGCGAGCCGGTGTCGAGCCAGGCATAGCCGCGGCCCAGCTTCTCGACGACGAGCCGCCCCTGCTTCAGGTAGTGCGCATTGACGTCGCTGATCTCGAGCTCGCCGCGCGCCGAACGCGGAATGTGCGCGGCGACGTCGCAAACATCGGCGTCATAGAAATAGAGGCCGGTCACGGCCCAGTTCGACTTGGGCTCCTTCGGCTTCTCGACGATCGAGACCGGCCGGTCCGCGGCATCGAACTCGACCACGCCGTAGGCGGCCGGATCGCTCACCCAGTAGGCGTACACCACCGCACCGCTGCCTGTGGCGCCGCGCTCGGCCACCGCCGGCAGCGAATCGCCATAGAACAGGTTGTCGCCCAGGATCAGGCCGACGCGATCGTTGCCGACGAACTCGCGCCCGACGATGAAGACCTCGGCGATGCCGCCCGGCTTGGGCTGCACGGCATAGCGGATCTCCAACCCCCACTGCTTGCCGTCGCCGAACAGGCGGCGATAGGACTCCTCGTCGGCCGGATTGACGACCAGAAGGATCTCGCGGCAGCCCGCCAGCATCAGCGTGGTCAGCGGGTAATAGACCATCGGCTTGTTGTAGACCGGCAGGAGCTGCTTGTTGGCCGCCCGGGTCATCGGGTAAAGCCGCGTGCCGCTGCCGCCGGACAGAACGATGCCTTTCATGAGACCCCTTTCACGCCAATCGATGTAGCCCGATGCTCGATCCGCAACAACTCTTCGCCCGCCTCGACCAGCTGCGCATCGCCCATCGCACCGTCGAGCATCCGCCGGTCTTCACCGTCGAGGAAGCCAAGGCATTGCGCGGCAACCTGCCCGGCCATCACATCAAGAACCTCTTCCTGCGCAACAAGAAGGAGGAGATGTGGCTGGTCGTGGCGCTGGAGGATCGCGCCATCGACCTGAAACGCCTCGGCGAGGTCTTGGGCGCCGGCCGCCTTTCCTTCGGCAGCGCCGATCGCTTGAAACGACATCTCGGCGTCGAGCCGGGCTCGGTGACGCCGCTCTCGCTGATCAACGACGAGGCCCGCGCCGTTCGGCTGGTGCTCGATCGCGGCGTGGCCGACGGCGGGCCGGTCAACGCCCATCCCCTGGTCAACACCATGACCACGGCGCTGGCGCCGGCCGACCTGCTGCGCTTCTTCGAGGCCACCGGGCACACGCCGCGCTGGCTCGACTTCCCGTTATAATATAACATTAAGCCAATGATCCTCAGAAGGCGCCATTTCCTGGCGGCCGCCGCTTCGCTCGCGGCGCTGCCCGCCCTCGCTCAGGCCAAGCTCAAGGTCGTGGCGACCTTCTCGATCCTGGGCGACCTTTTAGGCGAGGTTGGCTCCGACCGCATCGAGCTTGCCGTGCTGGTCGGCGCCGACACCGATGCCCATACCTATCAACCCAAGCCCACCGATGCGCGCGCGCTCGCTGCGGCGCAGGCGCTGGTGAGCAACGGCCTGGGCTACGAAGGCTGGATCGACCGCCTGGCCAAGGCCGCGCCCTTCAAAGGCCGCGCCATCGTTGCCACGGCAGGCGTCGCCACCCTGCAGGGCACGCCGTCGCCCGGCCATAGCCATGCCCATGGTCCGGACCCGCATTGCTGGCAGGATGCCGGCCGCGTCCGGCGCTATGTCGGCAACATCGTCGAGGGGCTGACGGCGGCCGATGCGGCGAACACCTCTTTCTATCGCGAGCGCGGCCAAGCCTACGACACGCGCCTCGCCGCCCTCGACCAGTGGATCAAGGCCGAGATCGCCAAGGTGCCGGCGGCGCAGCGGCGCGCCATCACCGCGCACGACTCGTTCCGCTACTTCACGGCAGCCTACGGCGTGCAGTTCTTCGCCCCACGCGGCTTCACCACCGAGAGCGAGCCGTCGGCCAAGGACGTGGCGGCGCTGATCCGCCAGGTGCGCGAGCAGAAGATCAAGGCGCTGTTCGTCGAGAACATGAGCAACCCCGGCCTGATCGACCAGATCGCGCGCGAGTCGAACGCCGTGGTCGGGCCGCGGCTCTACAGCGATGCGCTGTCGGGACCGAACGGCCCGGCGCCGACCTACGAGGCGATGATGCGCCACAACGTGACGGCGCTGGTTGCGGGGATGCTGAAGAACTGAACGCCCCCTTCCGGCGCTGCGCGCCACCTTCCCCCGCAAGCGGGGGAAGGCATGAGATCATAGCCTTCACCTCCCCCGTCATACGGGGGAGGCCGGGAGGGGGAGGGCCACAGTAAGAGCCCCTCCCAGAAAAAGATCATGATCTGAAATCATCAGACAACACGACTGAGGCTCTCCCCCTCCCTACCCTCCCCCGTATGACGGGGGAGGAAATGAGGGCGGCGACTAAATCGCCACGAACGGCAGCCCTGCCGACTTCCCGGCTTCCTGCAGCGTGTTGTACATCAGGCACGCCACCGTCATCGGCCCGACGCCGCCCGGCACCGGCGTGAGGTGACCGGCCACGGGCAGCGCCTCGGCAAAGGCGACGTCGCCCACCAGGCGCGTCTTGCCGTCGGCTGCGGGCACGCGGTTGATGCCGACATCGATCACCGCCGCACCGGGCCTGATCCAGTCACCGCGCACGAACTCGGGCTTGCCGATCGCGACCACCAGGATATCGGCCTGGCGGGCGAGCGCCGGCAGGCCGTGGGTGCGCGAATGGGCGATCGTCACCGTGCAATCGGCGCGCAGCAGCAGGCGCGCCACCGGGCGGCCGACCAGGGTCGAACGGCCGATCACCACGGCATGACGGCCCGACAGCGAGCTCAGCGCATCCTGCAGCAACATCAGAATGCCGAGCGGCGTGCACGGCACCGGGAAGTCGAGCGGCGCGCCAGATTCGACCGAGCCCAGCCGGCCAACATTCAGCGGATGGAAACCATCGACGTCCTTGGCCGGATCGACGGCTAAAAGCACCTGCGCGGTGTCGATGTGCTTGGGCAGGGGCAGCTGTACCAGGATGCCGTGCACGGCCTTGTCGGCGTTGAGGCGCGCGATCAGCGCCAGCAGCTCGGCCTCGGTCGTGCTCTCGGGCAGGCGATGGTCGAAGCTCGCCATGCCGAGCTCGGCCGCGAGCTTGCCCTTGCTGCGGACGTAGACCTGGCTCGCCGGATCCTCGCCGATCAGCACCGTTGCCAGGCCGGGCTTGGGCCCGCCGCCGGCGATCAGCGCCTCGACGCCCGCGCCGACGCGCTTGCGCAGGCCGGCCGCGTGGGCCTTGCCGTCTATGAGTTTCGCTTCAGCCATCTCTCTCCGCAGACTCCCTTGCCCAATCCATGATCCTCGCCGCGAGCAACGCGGGCTCGCCGGCAATGCCTATGACCTTGTCGCGAGACGTGGCGCCGCGCGTCACGGCGAAAGCCGACCTCGGCAGCCGCCAAGTCTCAGCCAGCAGCTCGATAACGGCGGCATTCGCCTTGCCGTCCTCGGCGGGCGCCGTCACCTGGGCCTTGAGGGCACCACTGGCGCAAGCGAGTGCGGTGCGCCGGGCCCGCGGCTGGACGCGCAGTTCGACCGTCACGCCCGCTGCGGTGCGGCGAACGAACGCCGGATCGCCCGACACAAGGCTAGAACCCGATGTAATTCTGGATGACGTGCTGGATGACGATGATCAGCAGCAAGGCCACGACCGGCGAGATATCGATGCCGCCCAGGTTGGGCAGGAAGCGGCGGATCGGTCGCAGCACCGGCTCGGTGACGCGATAGAGCAGGTCGACGATCACGCGGATGACCTGGTTGCGGACGTTGATGACGCCGAACGCAACCAGCCAGCTCACGATGGCGCTGGCAATGATGATGCCGGAATAGATGCCGAGAATGTCGTAGATGAGCTTGCCCACCGCCATCATCGCCTCGCTGAATCGCAACCACCGGCAGGCCGCCGGCCGGGCACCCTACTCGGCGGAGATTGCCGATCACAAGCCAATTCCCGGGCCAATTTCCCGCCTCCAATCACGCCCGAGACAGGGCCAATTCGACCGTGCCGACGTGGACGACACGCGCCGCGCTGATGTCGCGCGGCCCGTGCTCGGGCAGCAGCCGGGCCCCGTCGATCCGGGTACCGCCCGGCGTGCCGAGATCTTCCAGGCCGAGCCGGCCACCGGAGACGAACAGGCGCGCATGCGGCTGGCCGACCGTCGGGTCGGGCACGGAAAGCTCGTTGGCCTGCTGGGCGGTGGCGCCGGTCAGCAGATAGGTGGGCTGCGTCCCGTCCATCGACAGGGCCACGGGGCCGCCGGCTGAGAGGCCGCTCAGTCGCCAGGCACGCCGGTCGGCCAAGGCGGCCGGCGGTGGCGGCAAGGCGGTTGGCGACAACGGCCGGGCCGATGCGCCAGGCGCCGCACTTGCGATCTCATCGCGCGGCCAGCGCATGAAGGCGAAGATCCACAGCAGGATCAACGGCACGATCGTGCCGATGCCGGTCAGCGTCAGCAGAATGGCGCCCAGGCCCGCCCAGCCCGGCAGGCCACTCTTCTCGACAATGCGCCAGGCCATCCATCCGGCCAGCACCAAGCCGATCAGGCCGAAGACGCTCGAGAGGCCAAGCAGGCCCAGGATCTCCATGCCCATGTCAGCGCTTCCCTGGCGGGGCTTCGCCGTTGGGCCAGTCGCTGAAGGCCAGCACGCCCATGACGATGAAGGGGCCGATCAACGGCACGAGATGGAACAGCGACAGCGCGCCCGAGAAGCCGGCCCGCGTGCAGATGCGCCAAGTCGGGATGATCAGCACCAGCGCCGCCAGCAGATGTACGACGACAATGCCGAATACCAGCAGCGAGCCGAGACCGAGCAGCCAGGAAATGGGATCCACGGTCAAAAGCTCAGGCGAGGGCCACGACTTCGATCTCGACCAGCACGTCGCGCGGCAGGCGCGCCACCTCGACGGTCGAGCGCGCGGGCGCGTCGGCGCCGAAATATTCCGGCCTGCCGTAGACCTCGTTCATGGCCACGAAGCTGTCCATGCTCTTCAGGAACACCGTGGTCTTGACCGCACGGTCAAGATCGCTGCCCGCGGCCTTCAGGACCGCACGCAGGTTCTTCAGCACCTGGTGCGTCTGCTCGGCGATGCCGCCAGCCACGAGGTCGCCGGTCTGGGGATCGAGCGGGATCTGGCCCGCACAGAACACCAGGCCGTTGGCGACGATGGCCTGCGAATAGGGGCCGAGCGCCTTGGGGGCGGCGTCGGACTGGACGACCTTCTTGCTGCTGGCGGGCACTTCGATACTCCGTTGAAAACAGGCGGGAACGCTAACATAGGGCCGCTTGCTTGACAGGGGACCCGCCAACCATTATCCGCGCCTTTCCTTGGGCTTTTTTGCCTGCCCAGGTCCGGTTGATGGGGGGCTGTAGCTCAGCTGGGAGAGCGCCTCGTTCGCAATGAGGAGGTCAGGGGTTCGATCCCCCTCAGCTCCACCAACCGAGACCTGTTGTCAGAAGGCGCCCGGCAGGGGACGTTCAGGGTCCCATGCTGGTCCGCAAGCTCCGTCCCACAGCCGCTGATCTCGGCCTCACCGCTGAGGAAGGGCGCATCTTGCGTCTCCTGACGACGCCCTGGCGCATCCAGGAATTTGTCATCGGCCTCAGCGCCAATTTCGAGGAGGAAGGCGACACGTTGCGCTCGGTGCGCGGCGTGCTGCAGCACCGCCGCGCCCATTGCATCGAGGCGGCCTTCACGGCGGCCTGTGCGCTGTGGCTGCATGGTGATCCACCGCTCCTGATGGACCTCGTGGCCAAGGGCGATTCGGACCATGTCGTTGCCATCTTCCGGCGCAATGGTTGCTGGGGCGCCATCTCCAAGAGCAACCATGTCTGGCTGCGCTGGCGCGACCCGGTCTATCGCTCACCGCGTGAGCTCGCCATGTCGTATTTCCACGAATACAGCAACAAGCATCGCAAGAGCTTGCGCACTTATTCCAATCCCATCGATCTCCGCCAGTTCGCCGTCGAGGACTGGGTGACCAACGAGGACGATTGCTGGGAGGTCGGCGCTTCGCTCGAGGACACGCCGCATCACCGGTTGATCACGCCCGTGCAGGCGCGCAACCTGAGGCCGCGCGACGCCACCGAGCTGCGCGCCGACGATCTGGTGCAATACGAAAGCGCCGACCGAAAACGGGCGCGTCGTTACTAGGGAGCTTCGCCGTGAAAATCCTGATCATGTTCGTGCTGATAACGTTCGCCGCCACCGGCCGGGTGTTCGCGCAGATCCCGGCCGAATGGCAGGCCGCCGCCCAGGCGGTGATCGCCGACCTGGAACGCGACACGCCGCTTGGCGCCAAGCCGTGGACCGGCGGCGAGCTGACGCAGGGCTGGCACATGGCGCGCGCCTGGCGCAAGCACAACAACGGCAACATCGAGATCATCCTGGCCGAGTACCTGACCTTCGTTGCGCTGTGCCGCAGCGGCTGCGCCGGCAACACCATCGAGGGCAAGGGCTACATCGCCGTGGCCGAGCAGGTGAAGAACCTCAAGGCACAGAACGGCGACGCCTATGGCGTGGCCACCAGGGCTCACGCCTGGCTGGCGGCCTTGCCCGATCCGACGGGCGCGGCGGCCAAGAACGCAGCGATGTGGAACAAGGATCTCGATGTGCCGGCGGCGGATTTCGCCACCAGCAACCTCTATGCGCTCTATTGGTTGCTGGCGCAGGCGCGGCCGGCGCCGGCGGAGCAGGCCAATACCTTCGCCAGGTTCGCCATCTTCGTGCAGGGCAAGGCCTGGATCGGAACACGCTGCCTCGACATCTCCAAGGTGGCTTTGGTGATCGGCGCGCCGCCGCGCGTCGAGACTTGCAGATAGGCGACATGCCATGGCCTACGAAACCATCGCGATCCGCAAGCTCACCCCGGCGATCGGCGCGGAAGTGTCCGGCGTCGATCTCGCCTCGCTCTCCAACCAACAGGCGAGCGAGCTGCATGACGCGCTGATGGCGCATCAGGTGCTGTTCTTCCGCGACCAGCAGATCAGCGTCGACCAGCACAAGGCGTTCGGCCGC
>DATGZZ010000374.1:0-6840 GCA_035296945.1 Reyranella sp. | reverse complement strand
ACGGTCTCGCGCTCGGCAAGGCGCTTGAGGACAGGACCGCGGCCATCGCTGAGACGCTGCCGCTCGGGATGACGCTCGACAAGGTGACCGACCAGGCCGTCAACATCACCTCGGCGGTCGACGAATTTATGATGAAGTTCGCGATGGCGCTCGGCGTGGTGCTGCTGGTCAGCCTGCTCAGCCTCGGCTGGCGCGTCGGCATCGTCGTGGCGGCCGCCGTCCCCCTGACGCTTGCCGTCGTGTTCTTCATCATGCTGGAAACCGGCCGGTTCTTCGACCGCATCACGCTCGGCGCCCTCATCCTGGCGCTCGGCCTGCTCGTGGACGACGCCATCATCGCAATCGAGGTGATGGTGGTGAAGATGGAAGAGGGCATGGACCGCATCAAGGCGGCGGCCTACGCATGGAGCCACACCGCGGCGCCGATGCTGTCGGGAACACTCGTGACGATCGCCGGCTTCCTGCCGGTCGGCTTCGCGCCCTCGACGGCCGGCGAATATGCCGGCAACATCTTCTGGATCGTGGGGTTCGCCCTCATCGTCTCCTGGATCGTCGCCGTGGTCTTCACGCCCTATCTCGGCGTCAAGATGCTGCCCGCGATCAAACCGATCGAAGGCGGTCACCACGCGATCTACGACACACCGAACTATCGGCGTCTGCGACGGCTCATCGCCTTTGCCGTGCGCCACAAGTTCGCGACCTCCGGTATCGTCGCCATCGCTTTCGCGTTGGCCGCCCTCGGCATGGGCGCCGTCAAGCAGCAGTTCTTCCCGACGTCGGATCGCCCTGAAGTGCTGGTGGAGGTTCGCTTGCCGGAAGGTACCAGCATCGAGACGACGACCGCCGCGGTCGAGAAGCTCGAGCGCTGGCTCGACAAGCAGCCCGAGGCCAAAATCGTCACGAGCTATGTCGGCCAGGGCGCGCCGAGGTTCTTCCTGGCGCTGTCGCCGGAACTGCCCGATCCCGCCTTCGCCAAGATCGTCGTGCTGACACCGGACGCGGAGGCGCGCGAGGCTTTGAAGCAGCGCCTCCGAGAGGCGGTGGCCCAGGGGCTCGCGCCCGAGGCTTATGTGCGCGTCACACAGTTCGTGTTCGGTCCGCCCTCACCCTTCCCGGTAGAGTTCCGGATCATCGGACCCGATCCCGCGGAACTCTACCGCATTTCTGAAAAGGCGCTCGACATCATGCGGGGCGTCCCCGACGTGCGGGAGGCCAACCGCGACTGGGGAAATCGCACGCCCGTGCTCCGCTTTGTCCCGGACCAGGATCGACTGAACCTCATCGGCCTCTCGCCGGCCGAGGTCGGCCAGCAGCTCCAGTTCCTGCTCACCGGCATTCCTGTCACCCAGGTCCGCGAGGACATCCGCAACGTTCCCGTCGTGGCCCGCAGCGCCGGCAGCGAGCGGCTGGATCCGATGCGCCTGGCCGATTTCTCTCTCATGAGCCGTGACGGCCGGCCGATTCCGCTCGACCAGATCGGTCATTCGGAAATCCGCGCGGAAGAGCCGGTGTTGAAGCGCCGCGACCGCGTCCCCGTCATCACGGTCCGTTCGGACATCAATGAGGCGACCCAGCCCCCGGAGGTTTCCAAGGAGATCATGACGGCCCTTCAGCCGCTGATCGCATCCCTCCCGGCCGGCTACCGAATCGAAATGGGTGGATCGATCGAGGAGGCTGCCAAGGCCAACGCCGCGTTGGCCACGATCTTCCCGGCCATGATCGCCGTCACGCTGATCATCATCATGCTGCAGGTGCGCTCCTTCTCGATGATGGCCATGGTCTTGCTGACGGCGCCGCTTGGCCTTGTCGGCGTCGTACCTGCGCTGCTCATCTTCAACCAACCCTTCGGGTTCAACGCGATCCTGGGCCTGATCGGACTGGCCGGCATCCTGATGCGCAATACGCTGATCCTGACCGAGCAGATCAAGGAGAACCGCGCTGCCGGGCTCGACGACTATCACGCCGTCATCGAAGCCACGGTGCAACGCACGAGGCCGGTGATCCTGACCGCACTTGCCGCCGTGCTGGCTTTCATTCCCCTGACGCACTCCGTCTTCTGGGGATCGATGGCCTACACGCTGATCGGCGGTACGGCAGTTGGCACGGTGCTGATCCTGCTGTTCTTGCCGGCGCTCTACACCGCCTGGTTCCGAATCAAATCGCCGGCTGAAGACGTCCGCGAGGCCAAAGCAGCATCGTTTGGAATCAACTTCAGTTTCGCGCGCAACTACGCTCACCGTCTGCGCGCCAAATCGTGGCTGCCAGCATCGAGGCAGACATGAGCGCCTTCCAGCGGTTTTGGACCAGGATTGCGCGCTTCGCTCAAGCGTTGGAGGGCATCGACGACGTGGCCGGCCACTACATGGTCGCTCTCGAAAAGCGCATCGAGAAACTTGAACGCGACGTCGAGCACGTCGAAAGGCAACTGCGTTTGCGTGCTGGCGACGGCACACAGCAGTAGCCATTTCGCCGAACCGCATGCGGCCGCTATGGTGCAAGCCGACAACTTCAAGGGCTGGAACGATCCCGAGGACGGCTGTCAGCTGCCGACTCTCAACTCGGTGAAGTGAGGCCCGCTGCAATCAGGACAAGGGCGGCTGTCATCAGCATCCAGCCGGGATGGCGGCCGCTCGTCGCCCAGCAATTGCCGAGCGCAGCGAACAGGTAAGAGCTGCCGACCAGCAAGCCGGTCACCAGCCGGGCCTGCGGATCGAACCAGCGCGCCGCAGCGATCAGGGCGAGCCCGCCGAGCAGCCAGGCGAACGTGCTGAATTGCATGAGGAGCGGCGTGATCCTTCTGATCGCGAGCGGCGTCCTGGGTGACGCCGCCAAGAATGCCTCGTACGGCCTGATCACGCGCCGCTGGATCAACACACCGTGCGCGACCGCGGTGCCGCCGCCGACGAGTCCGGCCAGGGCCAGACATGTATCCTGCCAAGTCATGACCATACACCTCTGTATGGTTGGTACGCCGTCGCTTGGCTGCCGTCAATACGCTTGTGTATGGTCAAGCCATGACCGATCGCCTCACCAAGTCCGACTGGATCAGCCACGGCCTCCGCACCCTGGCCAAGGACGGCGCCAACGCCCTGAAGGTCGGGCCGATGGCGGAGGGACTGAAGGTCTCGCGCGGCAGCTTCTACTGGCACTTCCAGGACATCGCCGACTTTCGCGCACAGCTCCTGCAGAGCTGGCAGGAGCAGGCGACCGACCGGGTCATCCGGGATCTCGAGGCTGAGAAGGACCGGCCGGATCGCCTGAAGCAGCTCATGCGGCGCGCCTTCGCCAGCCGGCGCAGCCTGGACCGCGCCATCAGGTCGTGGGCCGCCGAGGATCGCGCCGTCGCCGCGATCGTCGCCTCGGTCGACGCCCGGCGGGTCGCCTACATCGCCAAGATGCTGGCGGCAGCCGGGGTCGAGGGCCAGAAGGCGCAGCGTCGGGCCGCTTTCCTCTATTGGGCGTTTCTTGGCCAGCGCATGGTCATGGACGCCCGCCATGCATCGATCGCGCCCGCGGCCCTGGACGACATCAGTGACCTGTTTGAAAACTAAATATCCAGAACCCAAGTAGGGACGACACGAATTCAAGCATCGACTGTGCACATGAGCGGTGCTGGAGAGTCCGGCCTCGCGCGTGCTAGGCCTTGAGCATGGCGAAATCAAAGGCACCGGCTGCCAAAGCGGCGGCCAAGGACGACGGCGCGGCAGCCACCAACGGCGGCGACAAGCCGATCCGCAACCTCTACCTGGTCGACGGCTCGGGTTACCTGTTCCGCGCCTATCACGCATTGCCGCCGATGACGCGGCCCGACGGCGTGCCGATCAACGCCGTCTACGGCTTCTGCCGCATGCTGGTCGCCGATCTCCTGGACAAGCCCGAGGTCGACCACATCGCCATGATCCTCGATGCCGGCGAGGTCACCTTCCGCAACGAGATCTACGACAAGTACAAGGCCAACCGCCCGCCGCCGCCCGAGGACCTGATCCCGCAGTTCCCACTGATCCGCGAAGCCGCGCGCGCCTTCAACGTCACGGTGTGCGAGCTCAAGGGCTACGAGGCCGACGACCTGATCGCGACCTACGCCCGACTCGCCGTCGAGGCCGGCGCCACCTGCACCATCGTGTCGTCCGACAAGGACCTGATGCAGCTGATCCGGCCGGGCGTCGAGCTGATGGACCCGATCAAGAAGACCAAGCTCGGGCCCGAGGCGGTGATGGAGAAGTTCGGCGTCACGCCCGACAAGGTCATCGATGTCCAGGCGCTGGCCGGCGATTCGACCGACAACGTGCCCGGCGTGCCCGGCATCGGCGTCAAGACCGCGGCCCAGCTCATCAACGAGTACGGCGACCTCGAGACGCTCTTGAATCGCGCCGGCGAGATCAAGCAGCCCAAGCGCCGCGAGGCGCTGCAGCAGAATGCCGAGCTGGCGCGCATCTCGCGCAAGCTGGTCACGCTCAGAGACGACGTGCCGACGCCGGCCGAGCCCGAGGCCTTCGACAAGAAGAAACCCGATCCCAACGTGCTGCTGCCGTGGCTGGAGCAGCAGGGCTTCAAGAGCCTTTTAGCTCGCTTCACCGGCGAGCTGGGCGAGGCGACGGCGCCCATCGCGCCGGCGGCACCGGTCGCCAGGCCCGCCCTGCCCGCGCCAGAGACCAAGGCGGCACCCGCGGCGCGCGCCAAATCGAACCAGCCCTTCACCGCCGCGGACTACGAGCTGATCGCCGACGAGAAGGCGCTCGACGAGTGGATCGCCGAGGCCACGCGCGCCGGCACGGTGGCGTTCGATTGCGAGACCGATGCGCTCGATGCCCAGAATGGCGGCCTGGTCGGCGTGTCGCTTGCCCTGCTCGAAGGCCCGTGGGGCAACGTCAACTCGACCAAGCGGCGCGCGGCCTACCTGCCTATAAGCCATCGCAAGCCCGGCGCCGAGGCGCAGGGCGCGCTCGACCTTTCCGGCGACGGCGGCGCCAAGGACGCCGGCGACCTGCTGCCGGGCCAAATTCCGCTCAAGACGGCGATCGCCAAGCTGAAGCCGCTGCTCGAGGATCCCTCGGTCCTCAAGGTCGGCCAGAACATCAAGTACGACATGTGCGTGTTCCGCCAGCTCGGCATCGAGGTGGCGCCGGTCGACGACACCATGCTCCTGTCCTTCGTGCTCGACGCCGGCCGGCACAATCACGGCATGGACGAGCTGGCCAAGCTCTATCTCGGCCAGGACACCATCAAGTTCTCCGACGTGGCCGGCAGCGGCGTCAAGCAGGTCGGCTTCGACAAGGTGCCGATCGACAAGGCGCGCGACTACGCGGCCGAAGATGCCGACGTCACCATGCAGCTGTGGGCGCAGTTCAAGCCCCGGCTCGCCCGCGAGCACATGGTCGGCGTCTACGAGACGATCGAGCGGCCGCTGATCCCCGTGTTGCTCGGCATGGAGCAGGCCGGGATCAAGGTCGACGCGCCGCAGCTGCGCAAGCTTTCGTCCGAGTTCGAGAAGCGCATGCTCGAGCTCGAGCAGGAACTGCACAAGCTCGCCGGGCGGCCGTTCAATGTCGGCTCGCCCAAGCAGCTGGGCGAGATCCTGTTCGACGAGCAGAAGCTGCCGGGCGGCCGGCGCAACAAGAACGGCTCGTGGGCGACCGACGTCAGCATCCTGGAAGACCTGGCGGCCCAGGGCCATGCGCTGCCGGTCAAGATCATGGAGCACCGGCAGATCGCCAAGCTCAAGGGCACCTACACCGATGCGCTGGTGCGCGAGCTCGATGCCAAGACCGGCCGCATCCATACCTCCTACCAGATGACCGGCGCCGCGACCGGCCGGCTCGCCTCGACCGATCCCAACCTGCAGAACATCCCGGTGCGCACTGAGGAAGGCCGCAAGATCCGCCAGGCCTTCATCGCCGAGCAGGGCCACAAGCTCCTGTCGGCCGACTATTCGCAGATCGAGCTCAGGCTGCTCGCGCACGTGGCCGACCTCGCCACGCTCAAGGAGGCGTTCGCCCGCGGCGACGACATCCATGCCATCACGGCCTCCGAGATGTTCGGCGTGCCGGTCAAGGGCATGGATCCGCTGGTGCGCCGGCGCGCCAAGGCCATCAACTTCGGCATCATCTACGGCATCTCGGCCTTCGGCCTCGCCAACCAGCTCGGCATCGGCCAGCAGGAGGCGCGCGAGTACATCGCCAAGTACTTCCAGCGCTATCCCGGCATCCGCGACTACATGGAGACGACCAAAGAATACGCACGCAAGAACGGGTACGTGAAGACGCCGTTCGGCCGCAAGATCCACCTGCGCTTCATCAACGACAAGAGCCAGGGCATGCGCGCCTTCGCCGAGCGCGCGGCGATCAACGCGCCGCTGCAGGGCGGCGCCGCCGACATCATCAAGAAGGCAATGATCAAACTCCCGGGTGCGCTGAAGGCGGCCAAGCTCAAGGGCCGCATGCTGCTGCAGGTGCACGACGAGCTGCTGTTCGAGGTGCCCGACAAGGAGATCGACAAGACCAAGGACGTCGCGCGCAAGGTGATGGAGGGCGCCGCCACGCTGTCGGTGCCGCTGGTGGTCGATACCGGCGTCGGCGACAACTGGGCGGCGGCGCACTAGCCATGCGACGGCTGTGGCCGGTGGTTGCTGCCGTCGCGCTTGTCGCGGCGACGGCGAGGGCGCAGGACCCGACGCAGGAATGGGCGCTGCCGGTGGCAGGCCTTCTGCACGGCTCGAAGGCCGCGATCGAGAACCAGCCCTGCTGCGGGCCGAGCCGCAACACCCGGGTCCACAGTCCCGACAATGCGGCGCTGGCCAAGTGGTCAGGCCTGGCAGCCCGCGACGGCCGCACCCTCATTCTC
>DATGZZ010000373.1:0-3165 GCA_035296945.1 Reyranella sp. | reverse complement strand
GAGGTTGATCCGGCTGCCGAGCTTCCAGTCGCCGAGATGGGTCTTGGCCAGGCTTTCACCCGAAACCTCGACGGCGAACCAGTCGGCCCCCTTCTCGACCACCGTCAGGCAGCAGCCCGAACAAGCGATCGAGGCGCCAATGGCGATCGGCGCCATGTCGTGTCGCGTGCGCACCACGAAGCGGCGATCGCCGCTGTTGCCACCGGGGGTAACCGAGGTGATCTCGCCGATGTCGCTGACGATGCCGGTGAACATGACCCTTAACTATGCCCCTCTCGTCCAGCTTTCCACTGTGTCGCCCTGCAACGAACGGGCCGAGACCAGCCGGAACCGGGGCGCGAAATCCAGCTGATTGAAGCCCAGCTCGCCAACCGCAGAGCGGCCGTCGGCGCCCAGGACCACCCCCGCCCGGTAGCTGGTGATCCGGTCGATCAGGCCGGCCTGCAGGAACGCGGCGGCGACCTGGCCGCCGCCTTCGACCAGCACACGGGTCAATCCGCGTTGGCCGAGCGCTTGCGCGGCGGCGGCGGCGTCGACTCGGCCATCGCCCGCGGCGGCCACCTCAATGATCTCAATACCCGCCTTGTGCAAGGCCTCGCGCCTGGCTGCCGGCGCGGCACTCGTACACAGGAGCCATACCGGCACCTGCCGCGCCGTCATGGCGAGCTTCGACGTCTCGGCGAGGCCCGCTTTTGAAGCGAGCACGATGCGCACCGGCGAATAGGCTTTTAGCCCCGGCAGGCGGCAGGTCAGGTCGGGATCGTCAGCCGCGACCGTGCCGGCACCAACCAGGATGGCGTCATGGATGGCGCGCAAGCGATGACCGTCGGCCCGCGCGCCTTCGCCGGTGATCCATTTGCTCTCGCCCGAGGCCGTCGCGATGCGTCCGTCGAGCGACGATGCGAGCTTGAGGTGGAACAGCGGCCGGCCGGCGCGAAGGCGCAGCAGGAAGCCGGCATTGATCTCGGCCGCCTCACGAGCGCCCTCGCCCACATCGACAGCGATGCCCGCTTCGCGCAGCCGGGCATGCCCTTGGCCATTCACCGAGGGATTCGGATCCTCCATGGCCGACACGACGCGCGCCACGCCAGCCCGCACGAGGGCATCGGCGCACGGCGGCGACTTGCCGAAATGCGAACAGGGCTCGAGCGTCACGTACACCGTGGCATCACGCGCCGCATCGCCCGCCTTGTTGAGCGCGTCGACTTCGGCGTGCGGGCGTCCGCCGTCCTGCGTGCGGCCGCGCGCGACGATGCGGCCGTCCTTGACGATGACGCAGCCCACGGCCGGGTTCGGCCAGGTACGCCCGAGCGACCGGCGCGCCAGCGCGAGCGCGGCGCGCATCATGGCGTCAGTCCTTGAGGTTGGTCTCGGCGAGATCGGAGATGAACTCCTCGAAGTCGCGGGCCTCGCGGAAATTGCGATAGACCGAGGCGAACCGCACATAGGCCACCGGATCGAGCGCGCGCAGCGCGTCCATCACCAGCTCGCCGATCTGCGTCGAGGGGATCTCGCTCTCGCCGGAGCTTTCCAGGCGCCGGACGATGCCGTTCACCACGCGCTCGACGCGCTCGGGATCGACCGGCCGCTTGCGGCAGGCGACCGAGATCGAGCGGGCGAGCTTGTCGCGGTCGAACTGCACGCGCTGGCCGTTCTTCTTGACCACCGTGAGCTCGCGCAACTGCACGCGCTCGAAAGTGGTGAAGCGCGATCCGCACGACGGGCAGTAGCGCCGCCGGCGGATCGCCGAATTGTCGTCAGTCGGTCGCGAGTCCTTAACCTGGGTGTCCTCGTGACCGCAAAATGGACAGCGCATTCTCTCCCCCTGTTATCTTTTGCGCTTGCGTCAGTCGCGGTAAATCGGAAAGCGGGAACAAAGCGCGTGAACCTTGGCGCGCACCTGGGCCTCGACCTGGGCGTCGCCGTCCGGGCCGTTCTTGGCGATGCCGTCGAGCACGTCGGCGATCAGATGGCCGACCTGGCGGAACTCCGCCACGGCGAAGCCGCGCGTCGTGCCGGCGGGCGACCCCAATCGCACGCCGGACGTGATGGTGTACTTCTCCGGATCGCCTGGAATGCTGTTCTTGTTGACGGTGATGCCGGCGCGATCGAGCACCTTCTCGGCCGACACGCCGGTTGCCTTCTTTGGGCGCAGGTCGACCAGCATGACGTGGCTGTCGGTGCCGCCCGAGATGATCTTCAGGCCACGCTCGGTCAGTGCCGAAGCGAGTGAGCGCGCATTGTCGACGGTGTTCTGGGCGTAGACCTTGAACTCAGGGCGCAGTGCCTCGCCGAAGGCCACGGCCTTGGCAGCGATGATGTGCATCAAGGGCCCGCCCTGCAGGCCGGGGAACACCGCCGAGTTGATCTTCTTGCCGATGTCCGGATCGGTCGACAGCACCATGCCGCCGCGTGGGCCGCGCAGGGTCTTGTGCGTGGTCGTCGTCACGACATGGGCGTGCGGCAAGGGGCTGGGATAGACACCGGCTGCGACCAGGCCGGCATAGTGCGCCATGTCGACCATGAAGAAGGCACCGATCTCGTCGGCGACCTTGCGGAAGCGCGCCCAGTCGATGTGGCGCGAATAGGCCGAGGCGCCGGCGACGATCAGCTTGGGCTTCTCGCGGCGCGCTGTCTCTTCCATCTGCTCGTAGTCGATCAGGTGGCTGTCGGGCTTCACGCCGTAGGACACGACTTTGAACCACTTGCCCGACTGGTTGGCGGGCGAGCCGTGCGTGAGATGGCCGCCCTGGTCGAGCGCCATGCCCATGAACTTGTCGCCCGGCTGCAAGAGCGCCATGAACACGGCCTGGTTGGCCTGCGCGCCGGAGTGCGGCTGGACGTTGGCGAAGCCGCAGTTGAACAGCGTGCAGGCGCGGTCGATGGCGAGTTGCTCGGCCTTGTCGACCTCCTCGCAGCCGCCGTAGTAGCGGCGGCCCGGATAGCCTTCGGCATACTTGTTGGTCAGCACCGAACCCGCGGCCTCGAGAACGGCGCGCGAGACGATGTTCTCCGACGCAATCAGCTCGATCTGCTCGCGCTGGCGCTGCAGCTCGGCCTTCACCACCGCGTCGATCGCGGGATCCGCTTCGGCGAGCCCCTGCATGAACATCGCCATCGGAGCGTCGTGCCTTTGCGCGGCAGACTGACTCATGTCTTCAATTC
>DATGZZ010000372.1:0-2205 GCA_035296945.1 Reyranella sp. | reverse complement strand
AAGCTCCTCTCCCCCGCTAGGGGGAGAGGTTGGGTGAGGGGGCGCATCGAAGACTGTGCGCACCCCCCTCACCTAGCCTCTCCCCCTAGCGGGGGAGAGGAACATGAGCGCGTTTACTTCGTCAGCCGCAGCGCCGCGAACCGGGGATCGCCCTGGCGTTCGACGAACAGCAGGACCGAGCGCTTCTTGGCCTGCTGCAGCTTGGCCACGAGATCGGCGACTTCCTGCGGGCTGGTGACGGGCTTCTGATCGACCTCGAGGATGACGTCGCCCGCCTGCAGCTGCTTCTCGGCCGCCGGGCTGTTGGGCGCCACCTTGGTGATGACGACGCCCTTCACCTGGTCCGACAGGCCGTACTTCTCGCGCAGCTGGTCGGTGACCTTCTGCAGGGTCAGCCCAAGCTGTTCGACGGTCGAGGTGACCGGCTGATCGGGTTCGGCGGACTTCTTGTCGCCGCCCTTGGCGGCAACGTTCTGCTTGTCGGCCTCTTCCTGCTCGCCGATGCGCAGCTTCAGCGGCACTTCCTTGCCGCCGCGCCACACCACGAGATCGACGGTGCTGCCGACCCGGGCATTGGCGACCAGCCGCGGGAAGCGGCGCAGGTCGAGCACGTCCTGGCCCGAGAAGCTCAGGATGATGTCGTTGCGCTTGAGGCCGGCCTTGGCCGCCGGGCCATCGGCCACGACGTTGGCCACCAGCACGCCGCGGGCACGGTCGAGCCCGAAGGAGTCGGCGATGTCGTCGGTGACGCTCTGGTAGCTCACGCCCACCCAGCCGCGCTTGACGCGGCCGAACTCGCGCAGCTGGTCGGCGACCTGCTTCACGAGGTTGGACGGGATCGAGAAGGCCAGGCCGGCATTGACGCCGGATGGCGAGTAGATCGCGGTGTTGACGCCGATCACCTCGCCCTGGGCGTTGAACAGCGGACCGCCCGAGTTGCCCTTGTTGATGGCGGCGTCGGTCTGCAGGTAGTCGTCGAGCGAATCGTTCAGCGAACGGCCGCGCGCCGAGATGATGCCGGCGGTCACCGAGTGGCCGAGGCCGAACGGGTTGCCGATTGCGATCACCCAGTCGCCGACACGCTCCTTGTCGGAGTCGCCCCACTTGATGGCGGGCATCGGCTTCTTGTTGGGTGGCTCGACCTTGAGCAGCGCCACGTCGATGCGGCTGTCCGAGCCGATCAGCTTGGCCTTGAGCTGGGTATCGTCACGGAAGATGACCGTGATGTCCTCGGCGCCCTGGATGACGTGGTTGTTGGTGATGATGTAGCCGTCGGCGTCGATCACGAAGCCCGAGCCAAGCGACGTGCCGCGGCGCTTCTGTTCTTCGCCGCCGCGCTTGTCGAAGAACTCCTTGAACAGCTCCTCGAACGGCGAGCCGGGCGGCAGCTGCGGCATGTCGCGCAGCTTGGGGCCCTGCTGGGGCACGTTCTGGGTGGTGGTGATGTTCACCACCGTCGGCATCAATTTGTCGACCAGCTCGGCGAAGCTGTCGGGCGCGTTGCGCATGGGCTGCGCCACGGCGGGCTGCGCCACGGCAAGACCAACCGACATCACCGCCGCGACGGCGGCGGATCTCAAAACACCAGGAAAATCAGTGAGAATCACGTCCGACCTCCAACGGCGCTCAGGGCCCAACGGATCGGAACGGCCGGCGCCGCGCGTTCGAGTTCCTGTCTACATGGAGCCCGATTGTGGCGCAAATAAAGAGGCCTTGATGTTGATGATAGTTTCAGCTTTTCCACGGCGTTTGCGAAATTCGGCCGGCGGCGTTGCAGGACTGCCACAACGCCGTCGGTACGGTTTTTGCCGCCGGGTTTTCCGGCGCTACTTCACTTCTTGGCCGCCGGCGGTCCGGCGGGATCGTTGAAATAGCGGAAGAAGTCGGTGTCCGGGCTCAGGATCATGGTCGAGCCGCCGGCGCCAAAGGCCTGCTTGTAAGCCTCCATGCGCCGGTAGAAGGCATAGAAATCCTTATCCTTGCTGAAGGCCTGGGCATAGATCCGGGTGGCCTCGCCATCGGCCTCGCCCTTGACGATCTGGGCTTTCAGCCCGGCATCGGCCTTGATGACGGCGACCTCGCGGTCGGCGGTGGCGGTGATGCGGGCCTTCTCCTCGTCGCCCTCGGCGCGCAGCTGGCCGGCCTCGCGCTCACGATCGGTCTTCATGCGGTTATAGACCGATTGGGAGTTGGCCTGCGGCAAAT
>DATGZZ010000371.1:0-5483 GCA_035296945.1 Reyranella sp. | reverse complement strand
TTGCGCGAAAACCTCAGGCGGCGTAAGGCGCAGGCGCGCGCCAAGCAGCACGGCGCCAAACCTGAAATACAGCCCTCTAAAAGCCCCCGCAAATGACCATTCTCTCCGATCGCTGGATCCGCCGCATGTCGCAGGAAAAGGGCATGATCGAGCCCTTCGTCGACGCCCAGAAGCGCGATGGCGTGATCTCCTATGGGCTGTCGTCCTACGGCTACGACGCGCGCGTGGGCCGCAACTTCAAGATCTTCACCAACGTCGATTCGGCGGTGGTCGACCCCAAGAACTTCGCGGCCAACAGCTTCGTCGACCGCACCACCGACATCTGCATCATCCCGCCCAATTCCTTCGCGCTGGCCAGCACGGTGGAATATTTCCGCATCCCGCGCGATGTGCTGGTGATCTGCGTCGGCAAGTCGACCTATGCGCGCTGCGGCATCATCGTGAACGTCACACCGCTCGAGCCCGAGTGGGAAGGCCACGTGACGCTGGAATTCTCCAACACCACGCCGCTGCCGGCGCGCATCTATGCCAACGAGGGCGCCGCGCAATTCCTGTTCCTGCAAGGCAACGAGCCCTGCGAGACCTCCTACCGCGACAAGGCCGGCAAGTATCAGGGCCAGCGCGGCGTCACCTTGCCGAAGATCTGACGGGGAGGACCGACCATGGACCGACTCCGTATCAAGGGCGGCCAACAGCTCAAGGGCGAGATCCGCATCTCGGGCTCCAAGAACGCCTCGCTGCCGCTGATGGTCGCGACCCTGCTGACCGACCGCAAGCTCACGCTGCACAACGTGCCGCGGCTCGCCGACATCAGCACCATGATCCAGCTCCTGAAGCAGCATGGCGTGGAAGTGGGCGCGGGGCCCGGCGAGAACGGCCACGACCGCGGCACGACGCTCACTCTGCAGGCCGGCAAGATCGCCTCGACCACGGCGCCCTATGACATCGTGCGCAAGATGCGCGCCTCGGTGCTGGTGCTGGGTCCGCTGCTGGCGCGCGAGGGCCAGGCGCGGGTGTCGCTGCCCGGCGGCTGCGCCATCGGCGCCCGCCCGGTCGACCTGCACATCGCCGGACTGAAGGCGATGGGCGCGGAGATCGACATCGACGGCGGCTACCTCGTCGCCAAGGCGCCCAAGGGGCTGAAGGGCGCGCGCTTCACCTTTCCCAAGGTGTCGGTCGGCGCCACCGAGAACCTGATGATGGCAGCGGCGCTCGCCAAGGGCACGACCGTGCTCGACAACGCCGCGCGCGAGCCCGAGATCACCGATCTCGCCGAGTGCCTGGTCAGCATGGGCGTGCCGGTGCGCGGCATCGGCACCGAGACGCTCACCATCGACGGCGTGAAGTCGCTGAAGGAAGCCTCGCACCGCGTCATTCCCGACCGCATCGAGACGGGCACCTACGCCATGGCGGTGGCGATGACGGCGGGCGACGTCGAATTGGTCGGCGGCCGGCTCGACCTGATCGAAGCGGCTGTCCAGACGTTGCGCTCCGCCGGCGTCACCCTGGAGAAGACGGAAAAGGGCTTCCGCGTACAGCGCACAAACGGCGCGCTCACCGGCGTCGATGTCATGACCGAGCCTTATCCCGGTTTCCCGACCGACCTGCAGGCGCAGATGATGGCGCTGATGACGCGCGCCGAGGGCGCGTCGATGATCACCGAGACGGTGTTCGAGAGCCGCTTCATGCACGTTCCCGAATTGTCGCGGATGGGCGCCAACGTCACCATCCATCACGAATCCGCCCTGGTGCGCGGCGTGCCGAAGCTGCGCGGCGCCGAGGTCATGGCGACCGACCTGCGTGCCTCGGTGTCGCTTGCCATCGCCGCCCTTGCGGCCGAAGGCGACAGCGTGGTGAACCGCCTCTATCACCTCGATCGCGGCTACGAACGGCTCGAGGAAAAGCTCGCCGCCTGCGGCGCCGACATCGAACGGCTGAAATGAGCGGGCTGAAACTCTCGGCGCTGGACGCGGACGATCTCGCCGTCATATCGGCGGCCGTCCAGGACGCTTTGGTGGCGGTGCGCGACTGCGCCTACTTCAAGGATGAGAGGCGCTTCGTTCTGCTTTTGAACCGCTTCCGCTGGGAGGCCGACCCGACCGTCGAGGCGGCCCATTCGCGCACCCATTCCGCCCTTGTTTTCAACGAGGTGACGGCGGTCCGCCACCACGACATCCCGCTCGGCGACCTCGACCGCATGCTCGAATTGCTGGCCGTGGCGCAGGAAGATGACCGTTCAGTCACGCTGCGGTTCGCCGCAGGCCGGGCCATACGGCTGGAAATCGGCCGGCTTGCGTGCCATTTGGGGGATGTCGGGGAGCCCTGGGCCACCCCCTGGAAGCCCGCCCATCCGGTCGAATGACCGCTGAAGGGCGGGCATTCGTTACTGGAGCAACGGTCGTGTCGAGCGAAGCCAACGAGAAGCTCATTCTGGCGCTGCCCAAGGGCCGCATCCTCAAGGAGGCTGCTCCCTTGTTCGTGCGCGCCGGCATCGAGCCCGAGACGGCCTTCGCCGACCCCGAGGCGCGCCAGCTGCGTTTCACCACCAACCATCCCGACCTCGACATCATTCGTGTGCGCTCCTTCGACGTCGCCACGTTCGTGGCCTTCGGCGCTGCCCATCTCGGCATCGCCGGCGGCGACGTGCTGATGGAGTTCGACTATCCCGAGATCTACGCACCGATCGATCTCGGCATCGGCCACTGCCGGCTGGCCGTCGCCGAGCCGGTCGAGATGGCGGGCAGCGACGATCCCCGGCGCTGGAGCCACGTGCGCATCGCCACCAAGTATCCCGAGGTGACGCGCCGCCACTTCGCCGCGCGTGGCGTGCAGGCCGAGTGCGTGAAGCTCTCCGGCGCGATGGAGCTGGCGCCGTCGCTCGGCCTCAGCCATCGCATCGTCGATCTCGTCGACTCGGGCCGCACGCTCAAGGAAAACGGCCTGGTCGAGATCGAGCACATCGCCGACATCACCTCGCGCTTCATCGTCAATCGCGCGGCGCTCAAGACGCAGCCGGAACGGATCGGCCGCTGGGTCGACTGCTTCCGCGAGATCTCCCGTGCCGCCTAAAAGGCTCGACGCCGCGGCGCCGGGCTTCGAAAAGGACTTTTCGACCTTCCTGGGGCGCAATCGCGATACCGACGAGAACGTCGATCGCGTCGTGGCCGACATCATCGCCGACGTGCGCGCCCGCGGCGATGCGGCGGTCGTCGAATATACGAAGAAGTTCGACAAGGTCGATACCGATGCGATGGGCCTGCGCATCTCCGATGCCGAACGACATGCCGCGGCGGCGAACGTGCCGCCGGCGCAGCGTGAGGCACTCGCCTTCGCCGCCCGACGCATCGAGGCTTTCCATCGCGCGCTGCTGCCCAAGGACGTCGACTTCACCGACGCCACCGGCACGCGACTGGGCGCGCGTTATCGGCCTCTCGAGTCGGTCGGCGTCTATGTGCCCGGCGGCACCGCGGCCTATCCGTCCTCGGTGCTGATGAACATCGTGCCGGCCAAGGTGGCGGGCGTGCCGCGTATCGTCATGGTCGTGCCGACGCCGGGGGGCGTGCTCAATCCGCTGGTCATGCTGGCGGCCGAGATCGCCGGCGCCGACGAGGTTTTACGCATCGGCGGCGCCCAGGCCGTGGCCGCCCTGGCCTACGGCACGCAGTCGATCGCGGCGGTCGACAAGATCACCGGCCCCGGCAACGCCTATGTCGCCGCCGCCAAGCGCCGCGTGTTCGGCCAGGTCGGCATCGACCTTATAGCCGGCCCATCCGAGATCCTGGTCGTCGCCGATGGCCAAAACGATCCCGCCTGGATCGCCGCCGATCTTCTGTCGCAGGCCGAGCACGACGCCTCCTCACAGTCGATCCTGATCACCGACAATGGCGCCTTCGCCGACTGCGTGGCGCAGGCCGTCGAGACCGAGCTGTTGGGCATGGCGCGCGCCGACATCGCGCGGGCGAGCTGGCGCGACAACGGTTGCATCATCCTGGTGCCCGACCTCGCGGCCTCGACGCCGATCATCGACCGCATCGCCGCCGAGCATGTCGAGCTCGCCATGGAAATGGCACCCGCAGAGGCGATGGCCGGCCGCATCCGTCATGCCGGCGCGATCTTCATCGGCCGCCACACGCCCGAGGCGATCGGCGACTATGTCGCCGGCACCAACCACGTCCTGCCGACCTCTCGCGCCGCGCGCTTCTCGGGTGGGCTCGGCGTCAGCGATTTCCTCAAGCGCACGTCGCTGGTCGCCTGCACGCCCGAGGCGCTGGCCGCGCTGGGGCCGGCGGCGCTGGCGCTGGCCGAAGCCGAGGGCCTGGGGGCGCACGGCCGGTCGGTGTCGATCCGGCTGAACCGCCGCGGCTGAACGCCGATGACCGCCAAGGCGCGCCGCATCATCGACATCGTGCTCGACGAGGAGTCGGTGGCGCGACGCTCGCCCGAGGTCGAGCATGAGCGCGCGGTGGCGCTGTTCGACCTCCTCGAGGAGAATGACTTCGCCCTGGTCGGCACACCCGGCCCCTACCGGCTGCGCATCGCCATCTTCGAGCAGCGCTTGGTGTTCGACGTGCGCGATGCCCACGACAACAAGCTGCGTGACATCGTGCTGTCGCTCACGCCCTTCCGCAAGGTGGTGAAGGACTACTTCCTGGTCTGCGAGAGCTACTACGCCGCCATCAAGAAGCTCAGCCCCTCGCAGATCGAGGCGCTCGACATGGGTCGGCGCGGCCTGCACAACGAGGGCTCCGAGCTCCTGCGCGAGCGGCTCGACGGCAAGATCGAGATCGATCTCGACACGGCGCGCCGGCTGTTCACCCTGATCTGTGCGCTGCACATCACGTCGTGATGCGATGGCGATGAACGGCTTGCCCGCCAGCGTGCTGTTTGCCTGCAGCGAGAACTCCGTGCGCTCGCCGATGGCCGAGGGCCTGGCCAAGCGGCTCTACGGCCAGGCGTCGTATATCGATTCGGTGGGCGTTCGGGCGAGCGACGTCGATGGATTCGTCGCCGCGGCGCTCGACGAGCTCGGCGTCGACGTCCATCGCCATCACGCCAAGACCTTCGAGGATGTCGATCCGAGCTCGTTCGACCTGATCGTGACGTTGTCGCCCGAGGCGCATCATCGCGCACTCGAGATCACGCGCGGCACGGCGGCCGAGGTCGAATACTGGCCGGTGCCCGACCCCAGTGCCGTCGAGGGCTCGCGTGAGATGCGGCTCGATGCCTATCGCCGCCTGCGCGATCAGCTGTTGGCGCGCCTGAAGGTGCGCTTCGGCGCACCCTCAGGCCCGTCCGTCTAGCTACTGGTGTGCGGCCTCGCTGATGTGACCGCCCTGGTCGAGGGCGACCTCGACATCGGCCGGGCCCTTGTAGGCGAGCGCATGCCAGGTGCCCGCGGTATCGCGATACAGGCTGTTGACGCCGCTGTAGCCCGCAGCCTGCATGTGCTCCTTCACATAGGCTTCTTCGGCCGTGCCGTTCTG
>DATGZZ010000370.1:0-4016 GCA_035296945.1 Reyranella sp. | reverse complement strand
AAGGCGCTGCTCAAGATCGCCGAGGCCCTGCAGGCCCGCGCCGAGGAGATCGCGCGCACGATCTCGCTGGAGACCGGCAATGCGCTGCGCACCCAGGCGCGCGGCGAAGCCAACATGACCGCCGACATCTTCCGCTACTTCGGCGGCCTTGGCAGCGAGCTCAAGGGCGAGACCATCCCGCTCGGCGAGCATGTGCTGTCCTACACACGCCGCGAGCCGCTGGGCGTGGTCGGCGCCATCATCCCGTGGAACGCGCCGGTCATGCTGGCCGCGCTCAAGATCGCGCCGGCGCTGTGCGCCGGCAACACCATGGTGATGAAAGCGGCCGAGGATGCCCCGCTGGGCGTGCTGCTGATGGCGGAGATCTGCCAGCAGTTCCTGCCGCCCGGCGTGCTCAACCTCCTGACCGGTTTCGGCGAGGAGGTCGGCGGGCCGCTCTTGAACCACCCCGACATCCGCAAGCTCTCGTTCACCGGCTCGACCGAGGTCGGCAAGATCGTCATGCGCGCGGCGGCCGAGCGCATCGTGCCGGTGTCGCTGGAGCTTGGCGGCAAGAGCCCGTCGATCGTCTATCCCGACGTCGACGAGGACTGGGCGGTCGACGGCATCATCGCCGCCATGCGCTTCACGCGGCAGAGCCAGAGCTGCACGGCGGGCTCGCGCCTCTTCCTGCACGAGGACATCTTCGATTCCTTCCTCGCCAAGCTCGAGAAGAAGACCACGGTGCTCAAGATCGGCGATCCGCTCGACGAGAAGACCGACATCGGCACCATCATCAACAACAAGCAGTTCACCAAGGTCTGCAAGTACGTCGACGAGGGCCTGAAGCGCTCCGACGCCAAGCTGGTGTTCGGCGGCCTGCCGCCCAAGACCGGCCCGTTGTCGGAAGGCTACTACGCCATTCCGACGGTGTTCGCCGACCGCTCGAACGACTGGCGGCTGGCACGCGAAGAGATCTTCGGGCCGGTGCTGGTGGCGATCCGCTGGAGCGACGAGGCCGAGGCGATCCGCATGGCCAACGACAGCCACTACGGGCTCGCGGCCTATGTCTGGACGCACGACATCGGCACCGGACTGCGGACCGCGCATGCCATCGAATCGGGCTGGATCCAGGTCAACCAGGGCCTCGGCCAGGTGCCGGGCATGTCCTACGGCGGCTACAAGCAGAGCGGCATCGGCCGCGAGTTCTCGCTCGAGGGCATGCTGGACAGCTTCACCCAGCGCAAGAACGTGACGGTGAACCTCGATGTGCGGCGGGATTAACGCCTTTCGATTACCGCACATCCTCATCCTGAGGAGCCGCGCGCAGCGCGGCGTCTCGAAGGATGGGAACCAGTCTTGCTGTTGCCCACCCTTCGAGACGCGCCCTTCGGGCGCTCCTCAGGGTGAGGTTGGAGGTCTAGACCGGCACCTTGCGATGATGATCGGTCGCGCCCTGATAGGCGTGACCGATGCGATAGAGCAGGGCCTCGTCGAACGGCCGGCCGATCAGTTGCAGGCCGATCGGTGCGCCGTTGCCGTCGAAGCCGCAGGGCACCGACAGTGCCGGCAGGCCGAGCGTGTTGAAGGGCCGCGTGAGCCCGGTGAAGCGCGCCACCATGCTGAGCGTTGCCGGACCACCCGAGGCCTCGACGTCCGTTTCCTTGATGGTCGGCACGGGGAAGGGGATGGCCGGCAGCATGACGGCATCGACGCCATCCATCGCCCCGCCCAGGAACTCGCGCACGAAGTGGGAGCGTAGCCGCAGCGCGTCGATATATTGCGTGGCTGGGATAAAGAAGCCCGCCTCCATGCGCGTGCGCACCTGGTTAGCATATGGCGCGTCGGCCTCCATCCACGGCCGATGCATGGCCGCCGCCTCACACTTCACGATCACCTCGGCTGCCCGATAGAGCGCGGTAAAGTCCGGCATCTTCGCCGGCGTGATGGCAGCGCCGAGCTTGCCCAGCGCGTCGGCCGCTGCCTGCACGGCGGCGCCGATCTGCGGCTCGACGGGCACCAACGCATCCGGCAGGGCGAAGCCGATCTTGAGGCCGCTCACGCCGCCGTCGAGCAGAGCCTCGTAGTCCGGCACCGGCTTCTCGCTGGTCGTGGAGTCGTCGGGATCATGGCCGGCGACGACGGCCAGCATGCGGGCGTTGTCGCGCACCGTGCGCGTCAACGGCCCGACATGGTCGAGCGTCCATGATCGCGCCACGGCGCCGGCGCGGCTGACGCGACCGTAGGTCGCCTTCATGCCGACGACGCCGCAGGCCGAGGCGGGCAGCCGGATCGACCCGCCGGTGTCCGAACCAAGCGCGCCATAGACCATGCGGGCCGCGACCGCGGCGCCCGAGCCGCTGGAACTGCCGCCGGTGACGCGCTTGTCGTCCCACGGATTGCGGCAATGGCCATGATGGACGTTGTGCCCGGTTGGGCCCGCAGCGAACTCCGCCATGTTGAGGAAGCCGAGCTCAACCACACCTGCGGCATCGAGCTTCTGCAGCACCGTGGAGGTGACAGGCGCTACCCAGTTGCGCCGGATGGCGCTGCCACCGGTCGAGATCTCGCCGGCGCGGTAGTACATGTCCTTGTGCGCCATCGGCACGCCGTGCAGCGGCCCGCGCCGCTGGCCGGCGGCGAGCTCCTTGTCCATGGCGCGCGCCTGCTCCAGTGCCTTCTCTTTGTGGAGGCGCAGGAAGGCGTTGGTGCGCGGCTGCCATGCCGCGATGCGCGCGAGGCAGGCTTCGGTCGCCTGTACCGAGGTGATGCGGCCGTCGGCGATGGCGTCGGCGACCTCGCTGAGATCGCGCAAGGCGAGATCGTCGTTGATCATTTGGCTTCCTTCGCGAGCACGCTGGCAAAGGCGGCAGGATCGTCGTCGAAGGTGAGGCGCTGGGCGGCGGCCTTGCGCACTGCTTCGTTCAGCACCTCGACCTCGGCGGCGATCTCGGCCAGCCGTTTGTCGTCATAGGTGAGGCCCTGGAGCTGCTTGGCGATGCCGGCGGCGAGGCGGGTCTTGTCGTCCATGAAACCTCCCTCAAGCGGCAAGACGAATCTGGCGTTCGGCGAGCCTCGTCTGATCGTCCGTCGTGAACGTCATGGTCTTGCGGATCTTCTGGTCGAGCTTCATGCCGATCGCCTCGGCGCAGGCCGCAAGCGTACCGGTCTCGGCCTCGAACAGGAAATGCGTGAAGGTCAGCACCTTGTCGGTGAAGGCGGCAAGCCCGCTCATCACCACCAGCAGATCGCCGGCGCGCAGCGGACGGCGGTAGTGGTTCAGCATTTCGACGACCACCGAACCTTCCTGGCGGTCCTGCATCGCGGCGCGGTCGAGGCCGAGATGGTTCCACAACAGCGGCGCACCGTCGGAGTAGCGGCCGAACAGATGATGCGGCAGGAACTCGCCGCGCTCGTCGCATTCGGCAGGAGCGATGACGCTGCGGCCGATGTCGATCAGGCCGCACTGCGCGGCATCGCCGAGCGCGAGATCGTGCAGGTCGAGCCTGCCGACGCTGCGCGGCCTGGCGTTGTCCGGCAGTGCCACGATCGCGGCGTCGGCGCGCGCGCGGAATGTGTCGGGCCACGGCCGGTCGCAGACGATGCGCCGGCGCATCGTCGCCGCGACGGTGCCATCGGACGGATTGCGAATCTCGTGATAGGCGAGCAGGTGATTGTCGCCGACCTCCACCGGAGCCGATAAAACCTGGACCGGATCGACCTCGCGGAACTCGCGCAGGTAGCGGACGTGATCGCTGGCGGGACGGACCTCGAGCCCGGCGGCGCGCTGGGCACGCGGTCCGAGGCCAAGCTCGGCCAGCAGATGCGCCGACGCCTCGTGGCCGAACTCGGTGTAGAACTGGACGTTCAAATGGTCGTTTTCATCGCACTGCCACGTGTTCACGGCGGTGGTGAAAGTCGGGATCAGGCGGGGCCTCGACACGCTACGCGCTCTCTGCAGTCTGTGGATGACTGCTTCAAATGGCCGAAAAAGCCCCAAAAATCGACAGTTTTCGTGCATTGGGGGGTTGCGGGGG
>DATGZZ010000369.1:0-2698 GCA_035296945.1 Reyranella sp. | reverse complement strand
TGCCCGGCGGCGTGTCCTGGCCGGCCTCGCACAGCAGCACCTCGTTGGCGCTCTTTGCCGACAGCCGATGGGCCATGACCGAGCCGGCCGAGCCGCCGCCCACGATGATGTAGTCGTACACTGCGTTTCCTCAGGTTTGTTGGCCCGACGCTAACCCGTTGGGCAATGTGGCGAAACCAAGATATTTCGCCGCGCAACGCTTGGCTTGCCTCGACGTTCACCTCGGACTTTCAACGAGAGGAGGCACTGTTTATGAAGCGTACCCTTCTTACTCTGGCCTTCGTGACGGCCGCCGGCGCCGCCGGCGCCCAGACTGTCACCCCGCCGTCAGTCGGCGGTGCCACCGTGACTCCGCCGTCAGTCGGCAGCGGTGCGGTGACGACGCCTCCGGTGGCGCCGCCGGCCGTCAATACCCCGGCCGTTCCGTCACGCTCGCTGGGCGCCGGCGGGGCGACCGTTCAGACCCCATCCGCGAGCGGCGGTGCCATTCAGCCGCCAGCGGCTGGCGCGGCCGGCGTGACCACGCCGGGCGTCAGTCCGCCCAGCGCCAGCACCTCGGGTGCGACGGTGACCCTGCCCAGCACGGCCAATGCGCCGGCGGCGCCCAACGCCCAGGGTTCGGCCAACGCGGTCAAGAAGATCGAGGCCGACGGGTACAAGAACGTGCAGGGCATGACCCGCAATCGGGACGGTAGCTGGAGCGGCAAGGCACTGCGCGGCGGCGCGATGGTCGACGTCCAGGTCGACGCGCGCGGCAACGTCATCACCAAGTAGAACCAGCCTCCCATCACCTCAATCGAGCCCGCCCCGTCAGCAGACGGGGCGGGCTTCCGTCGTTGTGCTTGCGGCGGCACCGCCAGCCTGCAATCGTTCGGCTCACGCACTGTGGGAGGTTTCGTATGCCGGACGTCACAGCCGCAAATCCCGACATCGCCACGCCCGAGCTCATGAAGGCGATCTCGGCCGCCTTCAACAGCCGCGACGTCGATCGCATCGTCTCGCACTTCACCGACGACGCCACCTTCTGGCTGGCCCGCGGGCCCGAGCCGGCCGGCCGCACGCTCAAGGGCAAGGAGACCATCCGCAAGACGCTCGCCGCGCGCTTCGCCGTGATCCCCGACATGCGCTGGGACCACAAGGAGTACATCTTCGCCGGCAACCGGGCGATCTCGGTATGGACGGTGAAGGGCAAGGGCGCCGATGGCGAGGAGCTGAACTACCAGGGCTGCGACATCTACACCTTCCGCGGCGGCAAGATCTCGGCCAAGGACACCTACTGGAAGATCGTCGAGCACAAGGACCGCCTCTGATGACCCTCGATCTCCTCATCCGCGGCGGCACCGTCGTCGACGGCTCGGGCAAGCCGCGCTTTTCCGCCGATGTTGGCGTCAAGGACGGCTGCATCGTCGAGGTCGGCCGCATCAAGTCTGCGGCCTCGCGCACGATCGATGCCGACGGCCTGATCGTGTCACCGGGCTTCATCGACGGTCACACCCACATGGACGCGCAGGTGGCGTGGGATCCGCTGGGCACCTGCTCGTGCTGGCACGGTGTGACCTCGGTGGTGATGAGCAATTGCGGCTTTGCGCTGGCGCCCTGCAAGCCCGAGGACCGCGACTGGTATGCGCGCTGCCTGTCGGCGGTGGAGGACATACCGACCGAGGCGATGGCCGCCGGCATCGACTGGACCTGGGAGACCTTCCCGGAATATCTCGCCACCGTCGAGCGGCTGCCCAAGGCGATCAACTACGGCATGTATATCGGCCACTCGGCGCTGCGCATGTACGTCATGGGCAAGCGCGCGCTCTCCGAGGCGGCGACCGAAGACGACATGGTGCGCATGGCCGGCGCCGTGAAGGAGGCGCTGAAGGCAGGCGCCATGGGCTTCTCGAGCTCGCGCGCCTCCACCCATGTCACGCCCGACGACACGCCGGTGGCGAGCCGCATCGCCGAGTGGGAGGAGATCGACCGCATCATCGCGGCGATGGCCGAGCTCGATGCCGGCATCTTCCAGGTCGGGCCGGATATCGCGAGCGGTGCGCGCCATCGCGCCTTCCTCGACCGCCTGCGCAAGGTGGCGCTGGATTACAAGCGGCCGATCATGTTCGGCGTGCTGGCGACCAAGCAGGGCGACGATCCCACGGGTTGGCGATACCAGACCAAGTACATCGACGACACGGTCGCCGCCGGCGGCCGCATGTTCGGCCAGGGCACGACGCGCTCGATCAACGCCATCTTCTCGTTGAAGTCGTACCTGCCGTTCGACGTCCTGCCGGCCTGGAAGCCGATCCGCGCCCTGCCGATGGCCGAGCAGATGAAGAAGCTGCGCGACCCGTCGGTGCGCCGCGCGCTGGTCGAGGCCGAGGCGCGCATGAAGCCGCGTGACAACGTCTTTCAGGGCGGGGGTGCGGCGACCACGGATCCGCGCAAGCCCGATTACGCCAACCTGTTCGCGATGAAGGGCGTCGACTGGGACGATCCCACGGTCGATCAGCTCGCCAAGGCGCGCGGCCAGCATCCGGTCGAGGTCATGATCGACCTGTCGCTGGCCGACGAGAACCAGGTCTACGTCCAGCCGCTGGTCAACGAAACGCCCGACGACGTTTTGGGCATCCTGAAGCACTCCCGGACGCTCGCGACGTTCTCCGACTCGGGCGCCCATGTCTGCCAGGAGATGGGCTCGTCGCTGCAGACGCAC
>DATGZZ010000368.1:0-2213 GCA_035296945.1 Reyranella sp. | reverse complement strand
GGTCGAGCCGTTGCTGAAGTTCGCCAGGTCGGCAAAACCCTTCGCCGTGGCACTGACGCCGTCGGCCGAGAAGTCATTGGCCCTGCTGACGGCGGCCGGCGTGCCGGCCTTTCGTCATCCGGAGTCCTGCGCCGAGGCCATGGCGATCTGCCTGCTGCGACCTGCGCCGCAGCCCGTGCCGGCACTCGCCGAGCCGACGCGTCAGGCGCTCGACGCGCTCGAGGCCGGCCGCGTCAACGGCTTCGACGAGCGCCGCGCCGCCGATTTCTTCGGCGCCCTCGGCGTGCCGCTCGCCAAGGCGCTCGCCATCCCCGACGCCAAGCGCGTCGCCGCGGCGGTGACGGAGATCGGGGCACCGGTGGTGCTAAAGATCCTGTCGCGCGACATCGCCCACAAGACCGAGGCCGGCGGCGTGGCGCTCGGCCTGCCCGACGGCCAGACCGCCGCGCTCGCTGCGCGCGAGATGGAGAAGCGCGTGAAGGCGCACAGTCCGCACGCCAAGCTCGAGGGATTCCTGGTCCAGAAGATGGAGCGTGGGCTCGCCGAGGTGATCCTGGGCTTCCGCCGCGATCCGCTGGTCGGTCCGACGGTGACGGTCGGCCTGGGCGGCGTTTTAGCCGAGATCTACAAGGACGCCGCGACGCGTCTTGCACCGGTCGACGAGGCCGAGGCGCGGCAGATGATCAACGAAGTGAAGGGACTTGCCACCATCCGCGGCTACCGCAACCTGCCGCGCGGTGACGTGGCGACCCTGGCGAAGGCGATCGCCGCCTTCTCGACCTTGGCGCACACGGCCTTTGCCGACGTGTCGGAAGCGGAGATCAATCCGCTGCTGGTGAAGCGTGACGGCGAGGGTGCCGTCGCGGTCGATGGGCTGGTGCTGTTGCAGCGTTAGGCGACGCGCGTCTGAGCCGCTTCGAAGAGCTGGCGGAAATCGTCGAGCACGAAGTAGGTGTCCTGCAGCTTGTCGATCTGATACGGCCGGCGCATGACGCTCGCGGCCTCGAAGGGTAGGCGCTCGACGCCGTCACCTGAGATGGCGTGCTTCACTTCAGCGGCGGACGAGAGAATACCCGCACCGTAGATTTTCAGTCCCGCCGGCGTGCGGATCAGCCCGAACTCCACCGTGTACCAGTAGAGGCGCGCCAGAAGGTCGATCTTGGCGCCCGCTTCCAGCGCGCGCTGGCCGTACATCTGCATGTAGTCGGCGAACACCGGGTTGCTGAGCAGCGGCACGTGGCCGAAGAAATCGTGGAACAGGTCGGGCTCGACCAGATAGTCGAGCTCGGCGCGGGTGCGGATCCACACCGTCACCGGAAAGCGCCGATGCGCCAGGTGATCGTAGAACACCGCGTCGGGGATCAGCCCCGGCACGCCGACGACGCGCCAGCTGGTCAGCTTCTCCAGCTTGGCGTTGACCGCTTCGAAGTCGGGGATGCTGTCGCCGATGCCAAGCGTCTCGAGGCCCTGCACGAACTCATCGCAGGCATGGACCTTGGCGAGCGCCGTCTGCCGCTCGACCAGCAGGCGCCACACGGCTCGGTCCTCGTCCGAGTAGTCGGCGGCACGCTGCGGCACCGTCCAGTCGGACGCCATGCTTGCGTAGTTCCCGCGAAGGTTTTCCAAAGGAGCGAGGTTCATGCCTCGAATATGGGGAGGAGGGTCGTAGGGAATCCCGGCGAAGTTGGGCTGTCAGAAGCTTCCGAAAAGGGATAATATCTACTAATTGTCCGTAATTTAGGGATAATCCCTATGATCGAGCTGGATGACATCGACAGACGCATCATCGCTGCCCTGCAGGCCGAGGGGCGGCTGCCGATCGTCGACCTTGCCGATCGCGTCGGCCTCTCGCCCACACCCTGCCAGCGCCGCGTGAAGCGCCTGGAAGAAGAAGGTGTGATCACACGCTACGCCGCGCTGGTCTCGCCGCCGGCGATGGGTCTCGGCCTGCAGGCGCTGGTGCAGGTGACGCTCGACGATCATTCGGAGAAAGTCGTCGAGGCCTTCGAGGCCGAGATCCGCGCGCGGCCCGAGGTCGTGGCCTGCTATGCCGTGACCGGCGACATGGATTTCCTGCTGCACGTGCTGGCGCCCGATCTCGCGAGGTTCAGCGACTTCGCGCTGAAGGCGCTGCTGCGCATGCCGGGCGTTCGCGGCACGCGCTCGTCCTTCATCATGCAGGCGGTGAAGACCGATCTCGCCTGGGCGCCGAT
>DATGZZ010000367.1:0-3567 GCA_035296945.1 Reyranella sp. | reverse complement strand
GACCGCAGCCTTTCGGGTCTCGGATTAACGATGCATAGAGCGACAACGCGGGAACGCAACGCAACAGGCCGAATATATAACTAGGGTACGCTCACGTCAAGCCTGGAGTTATTGTCGGCCAGTTTCGGTTTCGCGACTTTTTGGGCTCCACAGAGGGGTCCATCTGGCAGGTCATCCGGGCGATCACGCCATTCCTTGTGTCGCCGGGCCAACTGCCAGCATTGCTTTCAATGCCGGCCCTCCAGCGCGATTGGGGTCCTGTCGCGACTCTCGAAGCCACCGTGACGAAGCTATCAGCGCCCAGGCCGGTTGATCGCCAGGCGTTCGAAGAAGGCGCGCGTGCCCTGGTCGGCGCCGGGGCCGGCGATGGCGCGCACATTGGTGAGCTCCAGCCGCTGGCCGGAGTCGGCATCGATCAGCACCGGCTCGAGCGGCCGGCCGTCGCCGCGATTGACGAGATCCATCGGCTTGCCGCTGCGCGCGGCCGCACCATAGCGGTCGCCCCACTGCTTCAGCCCGACGATGACGGTGAACAGTGCCGCCCCCTTGTCGGTCAGGCGGTATTCGTGGCGCAGCGGACGCTGGCGGTAGGCGGTCTTGCGGAAGATGCCGGCCTCGACGAGTTTCTTCAGCCGCGCCGTCAAAACGTTGCGGGCGATGCCGAGATTCTCCTGGAAGTCGTCGAAGCGGCGGACGCCATAGAAGGCATCGCGCACGATCAAGAGCGTCCACGGCTCGCCGACGACGTCGAGCGCCGAGGCGATCGAGCAGTTCATCTGTTCGTAGGAGGTGCGCCGCATGGCGGGAAAGTATAGGCCCGCCAAGGCGACGCGCAATTAGGGCGAGCTATGCGAATTTGCGTTGCGAGCGGAGCACGAGCCAGCCCACGACCGCGGACAGGATCGAACCGGCGAGCACGCCCAGCCGCACCTCGGCCTCGCGCGTCGCATCGTCGGGAAAGGCGAGGCTGCCGATGAACAGGCTCATGGTGAAGCCGATGCCGCCCAGGATGGCGACGCCGTAGAGGCCGCGCCATGTGGCGCCCTGCGGCAGTCGGGCGACGCCGAGCACGATCAGCAGGCCCGCCCCCAGCACGATGCCGATCTGCTTGCCGATGAAGAGGCCGGCCATGATGCCGAGCGGCAGCGGCGCGACGAGGCTCGCCAACGACAGGCCGCCCAGCGGCAGGCCGGCATTGGCGAAGGCGAAGACCGGCATGATCAGCCATGCCGACCACGGTTTGATCACATGCTCCAACCGGATGGCCGGCCGCTTCTCGTCAGGCTCGCCGGCCGGCTTGAGCGGAATGAACATCGCCAGCACGACGCCCGCCAGCGTGGCGTGCACGCCCGACTTCAGAACCGATACCCAGAGCAGCGCGCCCAGCAGCAGATAGGGCAGCAGCCGTCGCACGCCGGCGAAGTTGAGGATCGCCAGGCCCGCGATGAACAGCGCCGCCATGCCGAGCGCCACCGGCGACAGGTCGCTGGTATAGAAGATCGCGATGACGACGATGGCGCCCAGGTCGTCGACGATGGCCAGCGTCGTCAGGAACACCTTGAGCGTCAGCGGCACGCGGCTGCCGAGTGCGGCCAGCACGCCCAGCGAGAAGGCGATGTCGGTGGCGGCGGGGATCGCCCAGCCCTTGAGCGTCGAGGGATCGCTCCAGTTGATCGCCACGTAGACCAGCGCCGGCACGGCCATGCCGCCCACCGCACCGACCACCGGCAGGGCGACCTGCGAAGGTTGCGACAGCGCACCCTCGACGACCTCGCGCTTGATCTCGAGCCCGACCAGCAGGAAGAAGAGCGCCATCAGGCCATCGTTGATCCACAGCAGGACCGACTTGTTCAGCACGATCGGCCCCAGTGAAAAGCCGAAGCGGATCCGCAGCAGACTGTCGACGGCGTCGGCGAACGGCGAGTTGGCCAAGACGAGAGCGGCGATGGCGGCGGCCAGCAGCGGCATCGCCGAAGCCGCTTCGTTGTCGATGAACTCCCTCAGCCGATTGCGCTGAACCAAAGCGGTCTCCCCTGACAGCAAAACGCCCGGGTCTTTCGACCCGGGCGTGCTGCGTAGAAGTCGGTGTTCGCTATTCGCGTTCCTGGCCCAGGAAGCTCATCAGGAACTGGAACAGGTTCACGAAGTCGAGGTAGAGGCTGAGCGCGCCGAAGATCGCGACCTTCTCGACGACGTCGGTGCCCCAGGCCTCGGCATACTGCTCCTTGATCTTCTGGGTGTCGTAGGCAATCAAGGCCGAGAAGATCAGCACGCCGACCGCGGAGATGATGAAGCTCATCGTGCCCGACGGCCAGAACATGTTGACCAGACCGGCCAGGATGAGGCCGATCAAGCCCATGAACAGGAACTTGCCCCACGCCGACAGGTCGCGCTTGGTGGTATAACCATAGAGGCTCAACGCACCGAAGGCAGCGGCCGTGACGAAGAAGGTGCGAGCCACTGATGCACCGGTGTAGCGGAACAGCAGCAACGACAGGCTGACGCCCATCAAGGCCGTGACCGCCCAGTAGACGGCCTGCACCGCGCCAACGCTCATCGACTGGGCACGGAACGAGACCAGCAGCAACAGGCCAAGCGGCGCGAAGATCGCGACCCAGCCCAGCACGTTCAGGCCGACGACACGGCCCGCCTGAACCTGGAAGAACAGGGCGGCGAGTTCGTTGAAGTTGAACAAGGCAAAGGCGACGATGCCCGAGAGGGCAAGACCCGACGCCATGTAGTTGTAGACACGCACCATGTGGGCGCGCAGGCCGACATCGAATGCCGCCTGGTCGGCTACAGTGCCGGCGCGATTGAAGGTGCCGAAGTTCGGATTAGCCATTTTGGTCCTAGCCTCCAGAGGGGCCTCATTGGCGAGCCCCTTCGAGTGGGTAATCTGGGGTCTCAGACGAAGTGAATCAATAGGGTTAACGCTTTGTAATTATGACGAGTTACTTTCATTCGCAGAGACTTTCCCTGCCTATTCGTTGCGCAGCAACGCAAGGGGCCGCTGCCGCAAAGCTGCCAAAGTGCCGGCCAGGCCGAACGCCAGGGTGAGCGCCATGGCGCCCAGCGCCACCGCCACGGCGACGGTCGGCAGGAACGTCCAGTCGAGTCCCATCAGCCGACGCACCACGAGCCAGGCACCGAGGGTGCCCACGCCCAGCGCCGCCAGGGCGGTGGCGAGCCCCAACGCCGCGAACTCCCAGGCGAAGATGCCGGCGATGCGGGCCCGCGTGGCGCCCAGCACCTTCATCACCACGGCCTCGTGCACCCGCCGCTGCTGGGTCGCCAGCATGGCGCCGGCCAGCACCAGGACGCCCGCCAGGATGCTCAGGAAGCCGATGACGCGGCTGGCCAGCCCAATATTGCCCAGCACGCTCGCCGCCGTCTCGATGGCGTCGCGGATGCGCACCACGGTGACGTTGGGAAACTGGTCGGTGATCACCTTGAAGATCGCATCCTCGGCCTCGGGCGTGGCCTTCACCGTGGCGAGGAACGTGTGCGGCGCCTTGTCCAAGAGGCCGGGCGAATAGACGAACACGAAGTTGATGGTGAGCGTCGTCC
>DATGZZ010000366.1:0-5188 GCA_035296945.1 Reyranella sp. | reverse complement strand
CTTTACATCAGCAAGGCGCTGACCTTCCGCCAGTTCGGCGCGCTGCCGGGCGACATCGTCATCAAGGGCCTGATCTCCGGCTCCTCCGTCATGGCCGGCACCTACCTCGCCCGCCTGATCGTCGAAAGGCTGAGCGTAGCGGCCTTCCAGTACATGCTCGACATCGTGATGGTGATCTCGGGCCTTGCCCTTCTGTGGCAGGCGCTGCGCTGACCGGCCAAGTCTCGCTTGCGTTGCAGGGCGTTGTGCCATACTCGGTCGGCGTAAGGAGATACGACACCCATGAAACTGATCGCCAAGGCCGCCGTCGCGGCAACCCTCGCCGCGGCCGTCGGCGGCTGCACCATGAGCCAGTCGACGCCGCAGCAGCTCAACACCACCAACGCCAACTCCCGCATCTACATCGGCTCGCTGAGCTGCAACGTCGGCGGCAGCACCGGCTACATCCTCGCTTCGTCCAAGACGCTGGACTGCGTCTTCCTCAACAAGGAAGGCACGGAGAGCGCGCAGTATACCGGCACGATCGACAAGGTCGGCATCGACATCGGCTACACCAAGGCCGTCCACACAATCTGGCGCGTCTATTCGCTCGGCAGCACGCGCGGCCCCAACAACCTCGGCGGCACCTATGTCGGCGAGCAGAGCACGGCGGCGGCCGGCAGCCAGGCCGGCGGCAACTGGATCTATGGCGGTCCCAACGCCGAGGTCGGCATGCTCGCGTCCGGCATCGTGAAGGATGCCGGCTACAATCTCGCGGCGGGCGTTGCCGCCATGACCATCAAGCTCAAGCAGTAACGAAGACTATGCCGTCGCCGGTTGCAGCGCGCAGCCGGCGACGGTGACGCGATGCATCAACCGGCGCTCGCCGCTGTAGTCGTTGGCGGCGTAGTGCCAGGTCGCCCGGTTGTCCCAGAAGGCGATCGAGCCCTCGCGCCAGCGGAAGCGGCAGGTGAATTCCGGCCGCGATGCGTGGCGATAGAGGTGCTCCAGCAACGGCCGGCTGTCCTCGGCCGACCAGCCCTCGAAGCGCAAAGTGAACGCCGGATTGACGTAGAGCGACTTGCGGCCGCTCAGCGGATGGCGAATCACCACAGGGTGCACGACGTCGTCGCCCACCAGATGCTGGTTGGTAAAGCGGCTGGCGCCTTCCGGGTTGGCCGCATTGACACCCTTGGCGCCGAAGATATGCGCCGAGCCGTGCACCGCCCTCATGCCTTCCAGCGTGCGCTGCAGGCCAGGCGATAGTGTCTCGAAGGCGCGGTACATGTTGGCGAACAGCGTGTCGCCGCCCTCCTCCGGCAGTTCACGCGCCAGCAGGATCGAGCCCAGCGCAGGCTCCGGATCGTAGCTGTGGTCGGTGTGCCAGCCGCCGCCGATGTTGGTCTTCTGCTCGGGCTCCTTGCGGACCTCGGCGATCTCGGGATGACCCTCCACTGCCTTGAAGAAGCGGTTGACGTCGATCGGCGCCCAGCGCCGTGCGAACTCGAGGTGCTGCTCGGGCGTGAGCTTCTGGTCGCGGAAGAAGATGACACCATGCTCGGCGAAGGCCGCCTGCACCTCGTCCCATTGGCGATTGCTCATCGCCTTGACGTCGACGCCCAAAACCTCGGCGCCGCAGCCGCCCGTGAGCTTCTGCACCTGGACCGTTTCGTAAGCCATGACCCTACCTCCTGGTGGAGATTAGCGAGTTTGCACGCCGAGGAGCAACAGCACCACCGACAAGCTGAAGACGCTGGCGCCCGTCGAAATGACCACCGCGTTGGTCGCGAGCCCGACACCCGTCCGGTAGAGCTGGGCCACCAGATAGACGTTGGCGCCCGCCGGCAGCGCGGCGTTCAGGGTCGCCACCGTGAGCCAGAGCGGATCGAGGGTGAAGAGATAGCGGCCGACCGCCCAGACCATCAATGGCATGACCGCGAGCTTCACGGCGGTTGCAACGGCGGCCGGCTGCCAGTGCTCCTTCAGCCCGACATGGGCAAGCGACGCGCCGGCCATGATCAGGCCGCAGGGCGGCGCCGCCAGCGCCAGCGCCTGCAGGACCTTGTCGATCACGACCGGCATGCCGAGGCCCGGGACCAACGACGTCAGCTCGGCCCAGGCGAGGCCGGCGAAGATCGACGGGATCACCGGGTGCTTCATCATCATCAGCGCCGCACCGCCCAGCTTGGCGAGCAGCCGTCCGCCGCCGCTGCCCGATCCGATCTCCAGCAGGAACGAGCAGAGCGTCAGCATGACCAGCGAGTTGACGCTGATGATCATCAGCAGCGGTACCAGGCCCGCCTCGCCAAAGGCGTACGTGATGAAGGGAATGCCGATTCCGACGCCGTTGGAGAAGGTGCCGGACAACGCGAACACCGCCTGGTCGCCGAGCTTCATGCCGAGCGCACGACCGAGCGGCATCAACAGGAGGTAGAGCAGCAGGCCGGTGCCGAAGAACACGACGATGATGTCGAGCTCGAGCGCCTCCAGCCGCACCTTGGCCATCGAGCGGAACAAGAGGGCGGGGAATAGCGAATAGAAGGCGACCTGAGTCAGCCCGCGCAGGCCGTCGGCCGTCAGCAGCCAGCGACCCAGCGCCCAGCCGACCGCAACCGTGCCGAAGACCGGCACGATGATGTCGATGATGGCGCTCATGCTGGAGCGCGCGACTCCAGTCGCGCGTCTTTGTCTCCACAAGCCCTTGACGCGCCACTGGAGTGGCGCGCCCCCAGCATCACGCCGCCATGGCGAGGTTGCTGTAGCGCGTCAGGTGATGCTGCTGGTTGCCGAACATCAGGTCGATCATGGTCAGCCGCTTGAAGTAATGGCTGACCGAGAGCTCGTCGGTGACGCCCATGCCGCCGTGCATCTGCACCGCGCTCTGGCCGCAGAACTTGCCCGACTTGCCGATCTGCACCTTGGCACCGGAGGCCGCCTTGCGGCGCACCACGGAATCCTTGTCGTCGATCTTGAGCGAGGCCATCAAGGTCATCGAGCGCGCTTCCTGGGCGTTGGTGAAGCAGTCGACCATGCGATGCTGCAGCACCTGGAACTTGCCGATCGGCACGCCGAACTGCTTGCGCGTCTTGATGTATTCCAGGGTCGCCGCGTTGATCGCGTCCATGCAGCCAGTCGCCTCGGCGCACAGCGCCACGATGGCATGATCGACCGCATCCTCAACCACGCCGAAGGCGTCATCGACCTTGCCCAGCACCGCGTCGGCACCGACCGAGACCTTGTCGAAGGTGAGCTCGGAGGCGCGCAGCGCGTCCTGGGTCGGGTAGTCGCGACGCGTGATGCCCTTGGCCTTGGCATCGACCACGAACAGGGTGAGCCCCTTTTCCTCGCGCGCGCTGCCCGAGGTACGGGCAAGCACGATGATGTGGTCGGCCGACGGCGCGTTGTAAACGACACCCTTGTGGCCCGAGAGCGACCAGCCGCTGCCGTCCTTGGCCGCCTTGAACGAGACGTCGGCGAGATTGTAGCGCGATTGACGCTCCAGCCAGGCGAAGGCGAACTGCTTCTTGCCCTCGATCATGGGCGGGAGCAGCGCCTCCTTCTGGGCCTTCGAGCCGGCCTTGGCGATCATGCCGCCGCCCAGCACGACGGTCGGCAGGAACGGCTCCAGCACCAGGCCTTTGCCGAACTGCTCCATGACGATCATGGTCTCGATCGGACCGCCGCCGTAGCCGCCATCCTCTTCCGAGAAGGCCATGCCGAGCCAGCCCAGCTCGGCCATCTGCGCCCAGTTCTCCGGCAGCCAGCCCTTCTCGGTGGCGGCGATCTTGCGGCGGTTCTCGAAGGTGTACTTGTCGCGAACGAAGCGCTCGGCGGCATCCTGCAGCTGCTTCTGTTCGTCGGAAAGGGACAGGTCCATTTGTTCTTCCTCCAAAATCAAGTTCCTCTCCCCCGCTAGGGGGAGAGGCTAGGAGAGGGGGAATCGACGTGCGTGGCCCCCTCTCCCAACCTCTCCCCCTAGCGGGGGAGAGGAGCCGCAACTTCCAAGAGTCGTTATAGCCCGAGGACCATCTTGGACACGATGTTCTTCTGAATTTCGTTGCTGCCGCCGTAGATGCTCGTCTTGCGAAAATTGAAGTAGCGCGGCGCAGCCGGCGGCGCATGGTCGGGCCCGACCGGCGTCTCGTTGGTGTCCTGGAACAGCATGCCGGGCTGGTAGGGCGCGGCATACTCGCCAACCGCCTCCATGGTGAGTTCGGTGATGCGCTGCTGGATCTCCGAACCCCGGATCTTGAGAGTCGAAACCTCCGGCCCCGGCGCGCCGCCCAACGCCATGGTCGAGAGCGCGCGAAGCTCGCTCATCTCCAGCGCCTGGACCTGCAGGTCGAGATCGGCGATCTGCGCGGCGAAGGCCGGGTCGTCGGCCATCGTGGCACCACCTTGTGGTTCAGCGCGGGCGATGTCGCGCAGCGAGCGCACGCCGCGCTTGGAGGATGGCACCTCGGCGATGCCCAGCCGCTCGTTGGCCAGCAGGAACTTGGCGCAGGTCCAGCCCTCGCCTTCCTTGCCGATGCAGTTCTCGACCGGGACCTTCACGTTGTCGAGGAACACGTCGTTCACGTGATGAGCGCCGTCGAGCATGACGATCGGCCGCACCGTGATGCCCGGCGTCTTCATGTCGATCAGCAGGAAGGAGATGCCTTCCTGCGCCTTGGCATCGGGATTGGTGCGCACCAGGCAGAAGATCCAGTCGCCCCAATGGGCGAACGACGTCCAGGTCTTCTGGCCGTTGACGATGTAGTGGTCGCCTGCCCGCACCGCTTTGGTGCGCAAGGACGCGAGGTCGGAACCGGCACCCGGCTCGGAATAGCCTTGGCACCACGAAACCTCGGAGCTGCGGATGCCGGGCAGGAAGCGTTCCTTCTGCTCGTCGGTACCGAAGGTGTAGATCACCGGCCCGACCATCTTGGGACCGAACGGGATGATGCGCGGCGCGCCCTCCTCGGCGAGCACGTTCTCGAACAGGAAGCGTTGCGTGACGTCCCAGCCTGGGCCGCCGTACTTTTTGGGCCAAGTGTAGGCGAGCCAGCCCTGGCGGCCGAGCGCCTGCTGCCACTGAATGTGATCGTCCTTGTCGTAGTGCTTGCCGGAGAAGGTCTTGGCCTTGGTCGCCGGCAACAGGTTGGCGCGCGCGAAGGCGCGGACTTCGTCGGCGAAGGCCTTGTGTTCGGGTTTGAGCGCGAGGTCCATC
>DATGZZ010000365.1:0-4561 GCA_035296945.1 Reyranella sp. | reverse complement strand
GCGGCGGCCTGCGGCCCATGCGCTGGCGCTCGCCCGGTGGGGTGTCGCCGGTGCGCACCCAGGCGCGGATGTCGACATCGGGCTGGCCGCGCCGCGCCAGCTCGGCACGGATGCCGGCGAGCGGCGCCTCGAGGTTGCGCTGGATGTCGTTGGACAGGGCCTTGAGCGGCGAGATGTAGACGATCTGCGTCTCGTCGCCGAGCCCGCCCTCGACGCCCTGGCGCACCAGATCGTCGATCGCTGCCATGAACGCGGCCAGCGTCTTGCCGGACCCGGTCGGGGCCGCGATCAGCGTGTGGCGGCCGGCCTTGATCAGCGGCCAGGCGTCGGCCTGCGCCGCCGTCGCGGCGGCGAAGCTGGTCTCGAACCACGCGGCGACGGCGGGATGAAAGAGCGATGCGGCAGGCATGGGATCGCGTGAATATGGGCTTCGCACGCTGTGAATCAACCGATCAGGGGCCGAGAGCCTCTGTGCTCGCACCCTGCCAATTCCTGGCGAGTGGACAAACGGATGCTGTGGCTTGATCGACGGCCCTCGACGCCGTAGGAAATCGGCGCGGGGGAGAATCAATGAATCGCAACGAGTCGCTGATTGCGGCGCGGATCTATTTCCTCGAGCGCGAGCTTGAGCGCATGAGCACCGTGGCGGACGACGCCGAAGACGAGCTTCGAGCCAAGCCGATGGACGTCGCCACGGTCCGACGACTGGAAGCCCTCTATGCCCTGGCTGACGAAACCTGGGAGCACATCCAGGCACTGCGCGCGCGGCTGAGTGGCGGACCCTCGGTCATTTACTTCAATCGGCGCCACGCCGAACCCGCGGCAAAGGCCTGGCGGCAGGCCCTGGTCTAGCCGCCGCCGGTAAAGGCCTCGATGCGCGCGGCGGCGAAGGCCGGCCGCGCCTGGATCGCCGCCCACCAGGCCGCGACCTTGGGATGGCGCGCGCGGGTCATCTCGTCGGGTGCGATCTCCTCGTCGATGCGTTTGACGAACGGCACCGCCCCGATGTCGGCCAGCGAATAGCGGTCGCCGACCAGCCAACCGGTCGGGCCGATCGCCTCCTCCATGCGGTCGAGCAGCGCGGTCTTGAGCTTGTCGCGCGCCTCGGCCCGCTCCTCCGCGGTATAGGGCTTGCGCGCCGTGCGCAGCCAGGCCTCGCGCCGCTCCTTGCTGGGAATTCGGGCAAGCCGCTCGGCCAGCTCGGCATCGGTCCACTTCTGGGCGACCTGCGCCATGCCGTGCACCCAGTTGAAGATGATCAGGTTGCCGATCAGGCCGTCGACATGGCGGATCCAGTTGCGCATCTCGGCCCGCCCGTAGGCATCGGCCGGCCGAAGCGGCGGCTCGGGCCAGGTCTCGTCGACGTATTCGCAGATCGTGCCGCTTTCATAGAGCGCCCGGCCGTCCTCCAGGATCAGGAGCGGAATGACGCCGTTGGGATTGAGCCGCAGGAACTCCGGTGAATGGTGCTCGCCCTTCACCAGGTCGATCACCTTGCTGTCGAAGGCCAGCCCCTTCTCGGCCAGGCACAAGCGCACGCGGCGCGACGCCGACGATCGCCAGCCGTGGAAAAGCGTAAGCGATGCCAAATCTTCGTCTCCCCCGTTGTTGCGGCGGACTGTAGCCTTTTCCGGGACGCAGTCGCGACATTCGCGTACCGCAGCTCGGCACTCTTTTCGCTTATGCTGACCCGACAGCAGAGGAGCAAGGGCATGGATAGCGAGATCGACGCAAAGACCTTCTGGAAGGCGATCGGCTGCCGGGCGATCGGCGTTGCCATCGTGACCGCCAAGGGCAGCGACGGACCGGCCGGCTTCCTGGCGCTGTCGGCCACGCATCTGTCCGCCAGCCCGCCCATGATGATGGTGTCGATCGGACTCACCACCTCGGCGCTGGGCGCGGTGCGGGAGTCCAACCACTTCGCCATCAACTATGTGCCCAAGGGCGCCGACGCCCTGGTCAAGGAATTCGCCGGCCAGGGGTCGCTCAAGGGGGCCGACCGCTTCCTGCCGGGCGCCTGGGGCGCGCTCAAGACCGGCGCGCCGACGCTGGTCGACTCGGTCGGCGTGATCGACTGCCGGCTCGACGAGTTGATCGAGCGCCATGGCACGGTCATCGCCCTGGGCCGCGTCGTGGCCTACAGCGCTTCGACCAAGGAGCCGCTGATCAGCTTCCGCGGCGGCTATCTCTGAAGCTGGCCCAAGGCCTCATCAAAAAACCTTGGATCGGATGCAACCAAATCAGGCCCGCAGGCCATTCATGGATGTTACGAGAGGAGCATCCGATGACCTACCTGGACCTTGCTCCGGCCATCACGGCCCTTCGTGCGCGACCGGAGGAGTTCGAGTTCACCAACGACACGCTTCATCACCCGCGCAGTCGCCACAGGTTCCGCTTCAACAGCGAAGGCGACGTCCAGATCGATGCCCTCTGCGACTGTTCGCTGCTGCGCGCGCGGCCGGAGCAGGCCAAGGCCTTCCACACGGCCTATCGGGAATGGCACGCCTCCTATTGGCGGCCCCTGCAGATCAACCGCGAATTCGCCTCGCACTTCGGTCCGTCGCCGCTGTGGCGGCGGGCGGCGGTGTGGTTGCTGAATCGGCTGTTGTCCGGGCCGAAGGAGACCAAGCCGGTCCCCATGCCGGCGGGCGCACCGCTGCAGCCGGCGGAGTGAGCCTCCGCGCAGCCACCTCAGCCGAGCCTGACGGCGCCCGCTCGAGCAGCGAGCGCCGCGGCTTGGCCGCTCAGCGCGTATAGACGGTGGTCGTCGCGGCCGGGGCGGCCGGCGTGGTCACCGTGGTAGTGCTGGCCGTGGCCGGCGTGCTGTAGGTGGTGGTGGTCGCTGCAGCCGGCGCCGGCTGGACAGTGGTGCGCTCCTGGACGGTGCACGCCGCTGTGGTCAGGGCGAGCATCAGGCCGATGATCAAGAACTTCATGAGGGCTCCTTGTGCCTGGACGGCACAGGTCGCAACGTGACGGCTCTCCGACGGTTGCCAGGGCGGCCGAGGCGACAGGGTCCGAAAATCGCGAGCCCCTGAGCGGCCCACGTGAAATCATGGCGGACCCCTGACATGAGGATCGCCATGAAACTCCTGCTCAATATCGATGTGCCCGATATCGAAACTGCCCTGCGCTTCTACACGACGGCCTTCGACCTCAAGGTTGCCCGCCGATTCGGCAGCGGCTTCGTCGAGCTCGAGGGCTGGCCGGCGACGGTCTATCTCCTGGCCAAGGATGCCGGCACGATCGGCGCTGGCGAAGACCCCAGGCGTTACAGCCGGCATTGGACGCCCATCCATCCCGACATCGTCGTCGACCACGTCGATGCCGCTATCTCACGCGCCGTCGCCGCAGGTGCCAAGCTCGAGGCCCCGGCCAAGGACACGGCCTATGGCCGGATCGCCATGCTGGCCGACCCGTTCGGCCACGGCTTCTGCCTGCTGCAGTTCAACGAACGAGGCTACGACGCGTTGCTCTAGCCTTTTCGCAGCAGGCTACCGTAGCCCTCGACCTTGGTCTGGACGCCGGCCGAGCGCAGGCAGTGCCAGAGGCTGGCCTGGTTGGCCGAGATCACCGGTCGCTTCAGATCCTGCTCCAGCGCCTCGAGGATGCCGACGCAGCGAAAGCCGGTGCCGGCGATCAGCACGCCGTCGGCATCGGCCGGGCACGCCGTCCTGATCTGGGCGTAGAGCGGCTCGATCTCCTGCTCGAAGCCCAGGCCCTGGCCGACCAGCTCGCCGGGCGGCAGGTCGCGCCACTTGCGGCCCGGGTCGTAGCGCAGATGGCCGGCCAGCTCGAAGCCATGATCGGCGTAATAGCGCCGGCCCGCTGCCACCGTCTCGTCATTGAACCAGGGCGGCAGCACCAGGAACGGCCGCGCGGCTCCCGAAGCGCGCAGCGCCGCGCAGGTGTCGATGCCGTTGGTCGTGACGATCGTTCCATCGCCCAGCAGCGGCAGCAGGCTCACCACCGCCGCCTCGTCCCAGCCCTTGCCGCCTAAAAGGCTGCTCGAACTGTGGGCGATCACGACGGCCGACAGGCGCATGGCGGCGAACTGGCGGCAGCCGCGCACCAGGTCCTCCTCCGGTTCGACGTCCCGACGATCCTCGCGCCAACGCAGCCAGGGCGCACGCGCGGTCACGCGGGCGGCGTGCACCGACACGCCCGGCGGCGCCATCGCCCACCATTCGGCTTCCGGCACGGCTTCGTTGCCGACGATGAACAGGCCGATGCGGGCCCGCCAGCCCCAATTGTCGTTGCTCACGGAATAAGGGCCTCCGATGGACTCATGGCGCCGGCACCAGGGTGTCGATCCAGCGCTGCGCCGGGGCCACGCTGGTGAAAAGTTTGAGCGGCCGGTCGGCGGTGGCCAGGATGCCCAGAATGCGCGCCACCGGCTCGGCCTGGTCGTGCGGCAGGACGATGGCCAGCGCGCCGACCGGGCGATGGTGCTGGCTCCTCATCTTGGCGCCGATCGCCATCATCTCGTCGTGGCTCATCACGAGGTTGCCAGCCCTGCCGTCGTAGAGCTTGCGATAGGCGATTGCGCCGCAACCCTCGA
>DATGZZ010000364.1:0-2750 GCA_035296945.1 Reyranella sp. | reverse complement strand
CATGCACCAGCGGCAGGGTCGCGGCGACAGCGCCAGCGGTGGTCTTCAGCACACGGCGGCGGGTAATCCGGCGGACACGGGTCATGGGCTCCTCCTCGAATTTTTTTGCGCTCTTCTTACCTCTACTCGTTGAATTGAACTCCGACGTCTCTGGCATTCTCGACGCCTAATGAGGCGCACCTGGCAATGATACCGGCTTTGAGCAGCTCTTGTCCCGCGTGGTAGACCGATAGCCGAATGATAAATGCACTCGATCAAATCGCCGTCGCAGGGTCCGCCGAAGTCTACGAGACGTTGCTTGGCCGCCGTTCACAGGATGGGAGCGTGCGAACCGGCAACGTCGCGATCGGGTTCAGCGGCAACGGCGGCCCCCTCTCGTCGATGACGTTCGCGACGGGCGACCTCGGGAAGGCGGCGCGCCTGCTGGAACGGCGTGGCGTGCCGGCCACCAAAGGCGAAACACTAAAACTGTCGACCGCAGCCACGCACGGCGTGGCGATCGCCCTGGTCGAGCGGCACGGCAAGCCCGCTCCCTCTCCGGCAACGGTCGACGATGCATCGGCCATCGCCGAGCTCGACCACGTCGTCATCCGCACACCCGACCCCGAGCGCGCCGTCGCCTTCTATGCCGGCCGCCTCGGCCTCGATCTGCGGCTCGACCGCAGCAATCCCGAATGGGGCTCGCGCCTGCTGTTCTTCCGCTGCGGCGATCTCGTGGTCGAAGTCGCCCACGACCTGAAGAAGGGTGTGTCGGACGGGCCCGACCGTCTGTGGGGCCTGTCGTGGCGCGCAGCGGACATCGCCAAGGCCAATGCACGACTGAAGAGCGCCGGTGTAGACGTCACGCCGGTCCGCACCGGCCGCCGACCCGGCACCGAGGTGTTTTCGGTGAACAGCCACACCGAAGGCGTGCCCACCATCGTCATCGGCGGGTTGAAGCACTGGTGATGCGCTCGGCGTTCCTCGTGCTCTGTCTGCTGGTCGCGGGCTGCGCTGCCGCGCCGCCGCCGAAATCCATACCGCCACCCGCTGTGAAAAGCGCCGCCGATCTGCCGCCGCTCGGTCCCTGCCCCGCCTCGTCGTGGAAGCCCGAGGCGCCGCCGCCGACGGCCAGCGCCAAGGTCTCGATGGTGCTGCTGGCGGTCGGCGAATGGGCCCGCTTCGGCCGCCAGGTCGTCGTCTATTCCACCGACCAGCCGCCGCGCACCGAGCAGCAAGGCGTCAGGGAGCGCGAGGCGCCCGAGCGCATCCACGACTATTGGGCCAGCGTCGATCGTCCCGACCGCAGCGGCCTCGACAACGTGGCCTGGTCGGCCGCCTTCGTCTCCTGGGACATCGCGAGCGCAGGCGTGCCGCGCGATCTCTTCTGCCCCGACCAGCGCCACACGATCTACGTCGAGCGCATGGTCGAACGCGCGCGCCGGCCGGGTGCGGCATTCGTCGCCCACCGGCCGTCCGAGCGGGCGCCCCAGGTCGGCGACCTTATATGCGCCTCGCGAGCGGGCAGCGGCACCACGCTCGACAATCTCAACCGCGGCGCCGGCCATTGCGATATCGTGGTCGAGGTGAAGCCCGGCTGGGTGGCGGCGATCGGCGGCAATGTGGCCGACTCGGTCAGCCGCAGCGTCTTTCCACTGGACGACAATGGGTTTTTGTCGCCCATATCCGCCCGGCCCGTTTTCGCCGTGATAGAAAACAGATTGCCGTAGGTAGCCTTAGGTAGAACGAGAATGTCCTGGCCGTACGATTACATCATCATTGGCGCCGGCTCGGCCGGCTGTGCCATCGCCAACCGCCTCGCCGAAGACATGGCGCTGCGCATCCTGATCATCGAGGCGGGCCCGCCGGACACCTCCTTCAAGCTCAAGATGCCCGCGGGCTTCGCCAGCCTGGGCGAGAACTCGCCCTACAACTGGCGCTACGAGACCGTGCCGCAGAAGCATTGCAACGACCGGCGCATGTACTGGCCGCGCGGCAAGACGCTGGGCGGCTCCTCGTCGATCAACGCCATGCTCTACGTGCGCGGCCACGCCTCCGATTACGACCACTGGCGCCAGCTCGGCAACGAGGGTTGGAGCTATCGCGAGGTGCTGCCGTTCTTCAAGAAGGCGGAGCACAACGAACGCTACAACGACGAGTACCATGGCAACGGGGGCCCGCTGAACGTCGCCGAGCAGCGCCATGCGCTCGAAATCAACGACGGCTTCATCCGCGCCTGCGCCGGGCTCGGCATCCCGCGCAACGACGACTTCAATGGCGCCGACCAGTTCGGCGTCGGCTACTACCAGGTGACACAGCGCGAGCAGCAGCGCTGGAGCACGGCGAGCGCCTATCTCCGCCCGGCGGTCGAGCGCAACCGCAACAACGTTCACGTCATCTCCAACGCCCTGGTCGAGCGCATCATCCTCGACAAGGACCGCGCCATGGGCGTGCGCTACGTGGTCGACGGCCGCGACGAGGTCGCGCGCTGCAGCCGCGAGATCATCCTGTCGGGCGGCGCGGTGAACTCGCCGCAGCTCCTGATGCTGTCGGGCATCGGCCCGGCCGATCACCTGAACTCGATCGGCATCCGTCCGCTGCACGACCTGCCGGGCGTCGGCTCCAACCTGCAGGACCATCTCGACGCGGCCATCCTGCAGAACGCCAAGCCTGGAACCACCTACGGCCGCTCGAACAAGCTGTGGGCGCTCTACCAGTACATGGTGAACAAGAAGGGGCCCGGCACCTCGCCGATCGCCGAATCGGGCGGC
>DATGZZ010000363.1:0-2106 GCA_035296945.1 Reyranella sp. | reverse complement strand
AAAGGCTCGCGCGGTGTCGCGGATGAGGGTCTGTTCTTCGGTGAGGAGCATCGACTAACGCCGATGGCTCAACAGCCGCGAGCGCTGGCGCTGCCAGTCGCGGTCCTTGATGGACTGGCGCTTGTCATGCGCCTGCTTGCCGGTGACGAGCGCGATCTCGATCTTGGCGCGGCCGCGCGGATTGAAATAGACCTGCAAGGGCACGACGGTGCGGCCCTCGCGCTGGATGGCGCCTATGAGCTTGTTGATCTGGGCGCGATGCAACAGCAGCTTGCGCGGCCGGCGCGGCTCGTGATTGAAGCGGTTGCCCGAGGCGTAGATCGGGATGTTGGCGTTGACCAGCCAGGCCTCGCCGCCCTCTTCCGTCACGTAGGATTCAGCGATCGTGCTGCGGCCGCCGCGCAGCGACTTCACCTCGGTGCCGGTCAGAGCGAGCCCCGCCTCGAAGGTCTCCTCGATGAAGTAGTTGTGCCGCGCCTTGCGGTTCTGGGCCACTACCGTGCGGTCCAGCTCCGGTTTCTTTGCCAATTTGAACTCTTGCTAGTTGATCAGGCCCGCATGGACCATGGCGTCGCGCACCTGCTTCTTGGTGGCGTCGGTGCATTCGACCAGCGGCAGGCGCAGCTTGGCGCTGCACTGGCCGATGAGCTCGGCGCCGTACTTCACCGGCGCGGGGCTGGTCTCGACGAACAGCGCCTTGTGCAGCGGCATCAGCCGGTCCTGGATCTCGAACACCTTGTCGAGGTCGCGCTTCTTCCAGGCGTCGTGCATGTCGCCGCAGAGCCGCGGCGCGATGTTGGCCGTCACCGAGATGCAGCCGTCGCCGCCCTGCGCCATGAAGCCCATGGCGCTGGCATCCTCGCCCGAAAGCTGCAGGAAGCCCTTCTTGGCCTTGAGCTTGGTCAAGGTCGGGCGCGCCATGTCGTAGCTCGCGTCCTTGATGCCGATGATGTTCTTGACCTGCGACAGCCGCACCACGGTGTCGACCTGCATGTCGCCGCCGGTGCGCGGCGGCACGTTGTAGAGCAGGATCGGGATGTCGACGGCCTCGGCCACCGTCTTGAAATGCTGGAACAGGCCTTCCTGGGTCGGCTTGTTGTAATAGGGCACGACCAGCATGGCGGCGTCGGCGCCGGCCTTCTTGGCGTGCCTGGTGAGCTCGATCGCCTCGTCGGTCGAGTTCGAGCCGGTGCCGGCGATCACCGGCACGCCGGTGCCCTTGGCGGCGGCGATGCAGATGTCGATCACCCGCTTGTGCTCTTCCATGGACAGCGTCGGCGATTCGCCGGTGGTGCCGCACGGGACCAGCCCGTCGGTGCCTTCCTTGATCTGCCAGGCCACGAACTTCTCGAAGCCTTTCTCATCGACCGATCCGTTCTTGAACGGGGTGATCAGCGCGACGAGCGACCCGGTGAACATGGCTTTCCCCTCCGGTTCTTCTTGGATCGGCCAGTCTAGGCTTCACCCCTTGTCCCGGCAAGGTGAGCAACTTGCCATTGTGATGCCGCAACTCCCTGCCTACGATTCCTAGCGTGAAAGGCTCCCTCTACCCCCTCCTCGTGCTCGCTGCGTTGACCGCGGCGCAATCCGCCCATGGCCAACAGGGCGGCGTCACCATTCTGCGCGGCCAGAGCAGCGATCAGCCCGCCAGCGGCACGCCCGATACCGGTGTGCGGCGCGTGCCCAACAGCGGGGCGACCGCGCCCGCGCCAGCCCCCAGGCCTGCAGTGCCGCCAAGCACCGCCGTCCAGCCGATCGGCGAGGGCACGGGCATGATCCCGCCGCCGGCGCCCAGCGAGACGGCGCAGGCGCTCGCCGGTTCGGCCAAGCCGCTGACTCCGGCCGAGGCAGCCGCGCTCGCCGCCGCCCTCAAGGCCGTCGACGAAAGCCGCTGGGCCGATGCCCGCGCCGCGGTCGCCAACTTCCGCCACACCCTGCTCGATCGCTATGTCGAGTGGAGCATCCTGCGGACCGGTCCCAAGACCGAGGCTTCGTTCGCCAATACCTGGCGCTTCCTGCGCGAACAGCCCGACTGGCCCGAGCCCGAGGTGCTGCGGCGCCAGGCCGAGGACCGTATCGGTCCGGAGACGACGCCGTCGGACGTCT
>DATGZZ010000362.1:0-2331 GCA_035296945.1 Reyranella sp. | reverse complement strand
TCGAGCTGAGCCGGATCGATCTCGATTTGAGCGACGCGCACATAGGGGCGTTGCAGCTCATCGGCATGGACCCTGGCGCCTGCCGCAGAGGTCAGCATGAATGCACCGAGAACAAGATACAGCCTGGTGTTCATGTTGCGCTGACCAGGAACGCTTTGCCGCCCGTCTGCGTCATGGACAACTCGTTCCCGCGCCATGATTTGCAGCATCAGCCGCCGACAACTAGCGCTATGATCGGCATGGACTTATGAGCAGGCGTGATAAATGGCGCGTGGCAACCTGAACGACCTCGATGCCTTTCTGGTGGTCGCCCGAGAGCGCAGCTTCACCAAGGCCGCGGCGAAGCTCGGCGTTTCCCAATCGGCGCTGAGCCACACCATTCGCGGGCTCGAAGCCCGGCTGGGCGTTCGGCTGTTGACGCGGACCACGCGCAGCGTCGCACCGACGGCGGCGGGCGAACGCCTGCTCAATACCGTGGGCCCGCGACTCGAGGAGATCGAGGCTGAGCTCGAGGCCTTGAGCGATTTTCGCGACAAACCCGCCGGCTCGATCCGGATCACCGCCGGCGACCATCCCGTCAACGCCATTCTTTGGCCGAGGCTCGCCAAGTTCCTGCCGAAGTATCCGGACATCAAGGTCGAGATCGTCATCGAGAACGGCTTGGCCGACATCGTGGCCCAGCGCTACGACGCAGGCGTGCGTCTGGGCGAACAAGTCGCCAAGGACATGATCGCCGTGCGCATCGGGCCCGACGTCCGCTTTGCCCTGGTCGGCGCAAAGTCCTACTTCGCCGAGCGACTGCCGCCCAAGACGCCGCAAGAGCTGGTCGACCATACCTGCATCAACTTGCGGCTTCCGACCTACGGCGGACTGTACGCCTGGGAGTTCGAGCGGGACGGACGCGAGCTGAAGGTACGCGTGGAAGGCCAGCTCACCTTCAACAGCATCTTCCAGGTGCTCGACGCTGCCCTGGCTGGTTTCGGGCTCGCCTACATGCCGGAGGATCTGGCGCAGCCCCACATCACGAAGGGCCGTCTCAGGCGGGTCCTGGGAGAATGGTGCCCGGCCTGGCCAGGGTACCACCTCTACTATCCGAGCCGACGCCAGCCATCGGCTGCCTTCGCTCTGCTGGTCGACGCCTTGCGCTATCGCGGCAAACACCAGGGACCGTAGTCTATCTCGGCCGCTTCTCGAAGACGTCCTTGGCCACCGGCATCGCCGAGAAGACGTTGGGCCAGCCGACATAGAAGGCGAGATGGGTGATGGCTTCCGCGGCCTCGGTCTGCGTCAGCCCGTTATCCATTCCCAGATTGAGATGGGCGGCAAGCTGAGCGATCTGGCCGGCGGCGACGAGAGCGCTGATCGTCACAAGGCTGCGGTCGCGTGGGGCCAGTTCGGGACGAAGCCAAAGGTCGCGGAACAGCACGTCGGTCGTGTACTGCACGACGCCCGGGAAGGTCGCGCCGAACTGCTGGCCGACCCGGATGGCTCGGCTTGCCTCCTGAGCCTCGTTGAGCGCAAGCAGCGGCGGCGACGCGGCGGCGAGCCGATCGAGCCCGATGTTGCGGCGGTCGAAGACAGTCTTCGCCGCGGCCGTTGCCGCCATGGCGTTCGACCAGCCGGCGTAGAAGGCAAGATGGGTGATGATCTCAGAGATCTCGGCCGGCTTGACGCCATTGTCGAGCGCCCGCTCGAGGTGGCCCGGCAGATCGGCGGTCTGGTTGCGAGCGACCATCGCCGCCACGGTGACGATGCCGCGGTCGCGGACGCCGAGCCCGGGGCGCCGCCACAGATCGGCAAGCGGCCCCTGCGCATATTTTTCAAGCGCAGGCGCGGCCTTGCGGACCGTGTCGAGCGTGTCGGCGTCCAACATGGGCTTGGCCTCCTGCGCCTGAGCCGAAAGCGGAACCATCAGGCAGAGCGACAGAACCGTGGTGACGAGACGTTTCACCTGAACCTCGCGGGTGGTCAGCAGGACGATGAGACCGTACGAGGCGATTGATTAGCGGCCGGCTCTCGATAGCTCTTATCGCGCGGGCTCATGAATGGCTGTCCGCCGGGCGCCGCGCCAGTGACGCGCTCCCGGCAAAGACTAGACGAAGGTCAGCAATCGCCTCGGATTGCGCACCAGGATGGCGTCGATCTCGTCGTCGCTGTAGCCGCGTTCCTTCATCATCGGCACGACGTTGCGGAAGATGTGGCCGTAGCCGTGACCGCCGAAAGCAGTCAGCCGTGTGCGATAGCAGATGTCGTGGCTGATCACGACGCGCTCGAGGTGGCCGTGCTCGATCAAAGACCGGATCAGCTGCAGGCGCGTGGCGTCGTTGGGCA
>DATGZZ010000361.1:0-12217 GCA_035296945.1 Reyranella sp. | reverse complement strand
TCGGCGCATGTGCTGGCCCAGCGCGTGCCTCGCCAATGGTTCGGCATCGTCTTCTCGATCAAGCAGACCGGTGTGCCCATCGGCTTCGCCCTGGCCGGCATCATCTTCCCTTTCCTGCTGGCCCATTTCGGTTGGCGCGGTGCCAGCCTGGTTGCCGCCGCGATGGCCCTCGCCGCGATCCTGATCGTCGAACTGTTGCGCTCGCGCATCGATGTCGTGATTGCCGCCGGCGCGCCGTCGATCGGCATCTGGCGCTCGGTCCGCTTCGTGCTGGGCCACGCCCAGCTGCGTGTGCTCGGCTGGTCGGCCTTCGTCTATGTCATCGCCCAGCACACCTTCACCTTCTACCTGGTCACCTATCTCTACGAGCATTGCTCCCTCAGCATCGCCCGCGCCGGCCTCCTCCTGTCGATCTCGCAACTCGCCGGCACGGGCATGCGGCTGGTGAGCGGCGCGATCGGCGACCGCATCCCGCGCATGGTGGTGCTGGGCTGGACGGGCATCGCCATGACGCTGGGCTGTGTCGCGATCGGCCTTTTGGAAGCCGACACGCCGTTCTGGCTGATCGCCCTGGTCGTCGTCGGCTACGGCTCGGTCGTCATCAGCTGGAACGGCACATCGCAGGCCGAGTTCGCCCATCTCTCGCCGCCCGGCGAGACGGCGGCCGTGGCGGCGGTGCAGACGGCGCTCGCCTTCTCGGGCGCGGTGTTCGGCCCGCCCCTGTTCGCGCTGATCGCCTCGACCGTGAGCTATCGCGCGGCGTTTTGGGCGGTAGCTGCTTGTGTGCTGGTATCTGCTGTCTGGCAGATTGCGACGCCGGTTCGCGGGGCAACAATCCTGTCATCCCGAACGAAGTGAGGGACCTTTACTGGCCAGCAAAGGTCTCTCGCTGCGCTCGGGATGACAGGGTGCGCGTACTCGCGCCAGAGCTTAAGGCTCCTTCATCCCCGCGACGGTGACGATCTCGCCCCACTTCTTCGTCTCGCTCGCCTGGAAGGCCGCCAGCTCCTCCGGCGTGCCGGGGAACGGGATGCCGTAGGTCGTGCGCGTCAGGGTGAGATAGCCCTCCGACTTCATCGCCTCGCGGATCAGCGCGTTCAGCTTTTCGACGATGGGTCGCGGCGTGCCGGCCGGCACATAGGCTCCCGTCCACGCCCACATCTCGAAGCCCGGGATCGTCGAATCGACGGTCGGGAACTGCTCCAGCCCGGGGATCGGCTTCTTGCTGGTCACCGCGAGGCCGCGCGCCCGGCCGTCGAGCACCGCCGGCAACCCGGCCGTGAAGTCGGAGAAGATGATGTCGATGCGCCCGCCCATCAGGTCGGTGACGGCCTGCGGCTGGGTTTTGTAAGGCACGCCCAAAAGGTCGATCTTGGCCATGACGCGAAACAGCTCGGCACCGCCGCGGCTGGAGCCGTTGCCGCTGCCGAACGAAAGCTTGCCCGGCTCCTTCTTGGCCAGCGCGATGAACTCGGCCAGCGTCTTCACCGGCAGCTCGTTCTTCACCATCACGACCTGCGCGCCCAAGGTCAGGCCGCACACCGGGGTGAAACTTTTCAGCGGATCGTACATCAGCGACTTGTAGATGTGCTGGTTCATCGCCTGCGTGGTCTGGGTGGTGATGAACAGCGTGTAGCCGTCGGGCGCGGCCTGGGCCGCCGCCTGCGCGCCGATCTGGCCTTCGGCGCCGGGCTTGTTCTCGACCACCACCGACTGGCCGGTGAGCTTGCCGAGCTCGTTGGCGATCACGCGCGCCACGGTGTCGGTCGCCGTGCCCGGGCCGAACGGTGCGATGACGCGGATCGGCTTGGCCGGGAATTCCTGCGCGGCCGCCGGCCACACCCAGGCGGCAGCCCCCGCCGCAAGCAAGCCACGTCTCAACATTTGAACCTCCCCGATTTTCGCGGCTGATTGTACCTCATCGGCAAAAGTTACAGAACGGTAACCAGTCAACGCGGCCCATCCCCTGTCGCATAACCGTGATGAAGAAACCGTTGTCATCCCGAGCGCCGCGAGGGACCTTTGCGAAATCCAAGGGAGGAAACGATGAAGCTCTACATGCACCCCGTATCGACGACGAGCCGGCCAGTGATGCAGTTCATCGCCGACAACAACATCAAGTGCGAGATGGAGGTGGTCGATATCCTGAAGGGCCAGCACTACGAGCCGGCCTACAGCAAGATCAATCCCAACCATCTGATCCCGATGCTCGAGGACGGCGACTTCCGGCTGACCGAAAGTGCCGCGATCCTGCGCTATCTCGCCGAGAAGATCGATTCGCCGACCTACCCGAAGGACCTCAAGCAGCGCGCCCGCGTGAACGAGGTCATGGACTGGTTCAACTCCAACTTCTACCGCGACTGGGGCTATGGCCTGATCTATCCGCAGCTCTTCCCACACCTCAAGCGTGAGGACGCCAAGGTGCAGGAAGCCGTGGTCGCCTACGGCAAGGAGAAGTCGAAGATCTGGCTGCAAATCCTCAACGACCATTTCATCGGGCCGAACAACAAGTACCTGTGCGGTAACCAGCTCACGGTCGCGGACTATTTCGGCGCCGCCATCACCACGGCGGGCGAGCTTGTCCATTGCGATTTCTCGGCCTATCCCAACATCAAGCGCTGGCTCGACACCTTCAAGGCCGGGCCGAACTACGCCAAGGTCTACGAAACCTTCACTGGCTTCTGCGCCTCGACCAAGGGGCAGGCCTGGCAGGCCATCACCTGATTGAGGAGAACGCGATGATCAAGGGTCTGCACCACAACGCCTATCGCTGCCGCGATTCGGAGGAGACAAGGAAGTTCTACGAGGACTTCCTCGGCCTGCCGCTGGTCAACGCCTTCAAGATCGAGACGACCCAGACCGGCCGCAAGACCGGCGCGGGCGTGCTGCACTCCTTCTTCCAGCTCGACGACGGCTCGTGCCTCGCCTTTTTCGAGGCGCCCGACATGCCGTTCGAGTTCAAGGAGCAGCACGACTTCGACCTGCACATCGCGCTCGAGGTCGAGCCCGACGCGCTCGACAGGATGTTCGCCAAGGGCAAGGCCGACGGCCGCGAGGTGCGCGGCGTAAGCGACCACAAGTTCATCCGCTCGATCTACTTCCGCGATCCCAACGGCTACGTCATCGAGCTGACGGCCAAGGTCCCGGGCATGGAACGCGACATGGATCCCAAGCAGAACCATGCGCGTGAGATCCTGAACGAGTGGCAGGCGAAGAAGACGAACACCGCCAAGGCGGCTTAGAGACGCACTGCGTCGACGAAGCCAACCCTGTCATCCCGAGCGCAGCGAGGGACCTTTCGGTGCGCCGGGATCGGCAAGATCGGCCCATGTCGGATTTGCTGCCTGAACGAGCGAGTCTTTCTTCGATCGTCGCCAGCCTTTAATTTCTTTCTCCCGGGCGATCGCCTCGTCGATGTATTGGAACTCCTCGACGTGGACCAGCGTGTTGAGTCGATACTTGCGGGTAAAGGACCCGCCTCTTCCATCGCAGTGATCTGCGATTCGCCTTTCGAGGTCGTTGGTCACGCCGACGTACATGGCGTTCCGCTTGATGTTCGTGAGAATGTAGACGTAGTAGGCGTGCATCGGCGTGGCTTGTTATTTCGTCTCCGATAGGAAGACGGTGGCCACGGCCGTTCCGTTACGCAAAGGTCCCTCGCTGCGCTCGGGATGACAGCCTTGGCTGCATTGATGCCGTGCGTCAGCCAAGCGTGCGTCGGTAGAGCGCGATCAGGCGTTCCCAGTGGCGCTCGGCCGCAGGCTTGTCGTAGCACCAGCGTTGCGGGAAGGCGAAGCCGTGGTGGACGCCCGGGTGGACTTCGAGCTCGCCCGCCGCACCCGACGCATCGAACAGCTTCTTCAGCTCCTTGACCATGTCGGGCGGCGCGAGCTCATCGTGCTCGGCGCAGGAGATGTAGAGCTCGCCCTTGGCCTTGCCCAAGGCGAGATGCGGGCTCTCGACCGCGTCGCTCACCAGCCAGGTGCCGTAGAACGACGCGGCCGCGGCGACGCGGTCGGGATAGCGCGCGGCAGCGGCCAGCGAATAAGGCCCGCTCATGCAATAGCCGTGGGTGCCGACCGGTCCCTTCTTCGACTCCTTCTGTGAGTCGGCAAAGGCGATCAAGGCCGCGATATCGTCCATCACTGGCGGGATCGTCATCTTGGTGCGCACCGCCCGCATACGGGCCTGCTCTGCACTGCCTTTGTCCAGGACGTCAGGCCCATACTTGGTGTCCTTGCCCGCGCGATAGTAGAGGTTGGGCAGCAGCACGTAGTAGCCCACCGTCGCCAGCCGTCGCGCCATGTCATAGAGCTCCTCGCGGATGCCGGGCGCATCCATCAGGAACAGCACCGGCGGATAGGGCCCTCCCCGTTCCGGACAGCAAACGAAGGTTTCGATCGCGCCATCCTTGGTCGGGATGTCCAGAATCTTCTCGATCATGTCCTTCGCTTCCTCCTTCACGCCTTGTTGCCCATGGCAGCACCTTGCTACTCTCCGCTCAACAACAAAGCCCTGGGAGGGGACTTTTATGAAGCGTGTGTTTTGCGTGGCAGCTCTTGCCGCCGCGGCGTTGGCCGCACCCTTGTCGGCACAGCAGCTGACCGACAATACGGTGAAGCTGGGTGTGCTCACCGACATGTCGAGCCTCTACTCCGACATCAACGGCCCCGGCGCGGTGATCGCGGTGCAGATGGCGATCGAGGATTTTGGCGGCTCGATCGGCGGCAAGAAGATCGAGATCGTCCAGGCCGACGTCCAGAACAAGGCCGACGTCGCCGCCACCATCGCCGGCCGCTGGTTCGACACCGAGCAGGTCGACGCCATCCTGGGCACCGGCGCCTCGTCCTCGTCGATCGCCACCTCGCGCGTGGCCAATGACAAGAAGAAAATCTACCTCGCGACCGACCCTGCCTCCTCCGACCTCACGGGCAAGCTCTGCAATGCCTACACGGTCCACTGGACCTACGACACCTTTGCGCTCGCCAACGGCACCGGCTCGGCGGTGGTCAAGGCCGGCGGCAAGAGCTGGTTCTTCCTCACCGCCGACTACGCCTTCGGCTATGCCCTGCAGCGCGACGTCGCCAACGTCGTCAACAAGAACGGCGGCAAGGTGCTGGGCGAGGTCCGCCATCCCATCAACACCAACGACTTCTCGTCATTCCTGCTGCAGGCCCAGGCCTCCAAGGCGCAGATCATCGGCCTCGCCAACGCCGGCGGCGACACCATCAACTCGATCAAGCAGGCGTCGGAATTCGGCATCGTCAAGGGCGGCCAGAAGCTCGCCGGCCTGCTGGTCTTCGTGTCCGACGTGCACTCGCTCGGCCTGGAGCGCGCCCAGGGCCTGAACCTGACCGAGGCCTTCTACTGGGACCTCAACGACAAGACGCGCGCCTTCTCCAAGCGCTTCGGCGCCAGGAACAACGGCAAGATGCCGACCAGCATCCAGGCCGGCTTCTATTCGGCCGCGCTGCAGTACCTCAACGCCGTCAAGGCGGCCAACACCGACAACAGCGACCAGGTGATGGCCAAGCTCAAGGAGATCAAGTGGGACGACCCGATCTTCGGCCTGAGCTACATCCGCCAGGACGGCCGCAAGATGCACAACATGTACCTGTTCGAGGTCAAGAAGCCGTCGGAGTCCAAGGGCCCCTACGACTACTATAAGCTGATCACGACGATGTCCGCCGAGGAGGCCTTCCGGCCGCTCGACCAGGGCGAATGCCCGCTGGTGAAGAAGAACTGAGGAGACGCAGTCATGGCTGACCAGTCACACGTCTACGTCGGTGTCGCAGGCTACTTCGGCAAACCGGACCATCCCGGCAAGGTCGGCGTGTTCCGCCGCCCCGCATCGGGCGGCGACTGGCAGCACGTGCTGGGCACCGTCGAGGCTTACACGGTCTTCGTGCATCCGAAGGATCCCGAGACCGTGTTCGCCGGCACCAATGACGGCGTGTGGCGCAGCACCGACCGCGGCGCCACCTTCCGACGCACCGGCTTCCCCGACGCCAAGAAGCAGGTCTGGTGCTTCATGGTCGACAGCCGCGATCCAAAGCGCATCTTCGCCGGTGCGTCGCCGATCGACGTCTATCGCAGCGACGACGGCGGCGCGAACTGGAAGAAGCTTGCGACGCCGGTGATCGGCACCCACTGCAAGGGGCCGTTCGCCTCCCGCGTCATGCGCTTTGCCCAGAACCCCAAGAAGCCCGACGAGATCTACGCCGCGCTGGAAATCAACGGCGTGATGCGCAGCACCGACGGCGGCGAGACCTGGCAGGATTGCAGCGAGGGCCTGATCGCGCTTTCCGAGCGGCCGCATCTCAAGAGCAAGATCGTGAGCGACACCACGGCCGAAGGCATGCTCGACGGCCATGCCGTGACCATCAACGCCGCCGACCCCGATTCGCCGGTCGTGGCGCTGCGCATGGGCCTGTTCCGCACCCGCGACGGCGGCAAGAGCTGGCAGGACATGGAGGTCGGCCGCTTCTCGCCCACCACCTACGGCCGCGACGTGAAGGCCTCGCCGACCGAGCCCAACACGCTCTATGCCGCGCTCTCCGTCGCCGCCGCCAGCCACGACGGCGGCCTCTATCGCAGTGCCGACGGCGGCGAGAGCTGGCAGCGCTTCGACAAGGTCCAGGTGCACGGCACGATCATGTCGATCGGCCTGCATCACAGCGATCCCGCCCAGGTCTATATCGGTGCCCGCTACGACGGCGAGGTGTTCGGCACCCAAGATGCCGGCAAAACGTGGCAGGCGATGCCCCTGCCCGGCGAGGTCCAGCACATTTATTCTGTCGCTTGCGGATAGGCGCGTCGTTGCCCTAAAGGTCCCTCGGGCTTCGCCCTCGGGATGACAGGCGGCGCCGGCACAAGCCCCTCTGTCATCCCGAGCGTAGCGAGGGACCTTTCCTGATGAGCAAACCAACATCGTCTCGCAGGACGTTCCTTAAGGCTGGCGCCGCGCTGGCCGGCACCACCATGGCGGCCGATACCGCGATCGCCCAGGCGCCCGCCATCACCGGCGGCAGCGAATCGCGCTTTCCTTCGGCCGATGCGCCCGGCTCCAGCGACGGCGGCTACAACATCCTGTTCATCCTGACCGACCAGGAACAGTACATGGGCTACTCGTGGCCCTTCCCCCTGCTTGGCCATGAACGCCTGCGCCGCAGCGGCACCTTCTTCGAGAACCATCACATCGCGGCGGACATGTGCTCGGCCTCACGCGCGGTGATCTATACCGGCCTGCACATGCCGCACAACGGCATCTTCGACAATGCCGGCGTGCCTTACATGAAGAGCCTGGATCCCAAGCTGCCGACCATCGGCAAGATCCTGCGCAAGCTCGGCTACTACACCGCCTACAAGGGCAAGTGGCATCTCAATGGCGCGATGGCTTCCGAGAACCAGCCCGACGACATCAAGGCGCTGTTCGAATCGACGATGGACAAGGACTACGGCTTCTACGACTACACCGGCACCGGCGATTACATCGAAGGCGCGCTGGGCGGCTACCAGTACGATGCCATTACCTCGGCACAGGCCGCGCAGTGGCTGAAGGCCAAGGGCCGGCCGATGACCGACCGAAAGCAGCCCTGGTACCTCGCGGTCAACCTCGTCAATCCACACGATGTGATGTGGCTCAACACCGACCTGCCCGGCCAACCGATGCAGGCTGAGGACGCCCAGCTCAAGATCGCCGGTGTGCCCGCCGACACGTTCTACCAGCGCGAATGGACCAGTGTCCCCGTGCAGAACACTTGGCAGCAATCGCTCGATGCGCCTGGCCGCGTGGCCGCACACCGTCTCTACCATGAGGCCAATGGCTACCTGACAGGGCTGATCCCCAACGACGAATGGCGCGTGCGCAAGCGCCAAGACTACTACTTCAACTGCATCCGCGACGCAGACCAGCAAGTTGTCCAGATCCTCGATCAGCTTGACCGGCTCGAGCTCACCGACAAGACCATCGTGATCTTCACCTCTGATCATGGCGAGCTTTTGGGTTCCCACGGCGGCCTCTCCGGCAAGGGTACGACGGCCTACAGCCAGCAGAACCACGTTCCGATGCTGATCGTGCATCCCGCCTTCCCAGAGCCGCAGCGCTGCCGCGAGACGACGTCGCATCTCGACATCGTCCCGACCGTCGTCGCCATGACCGGCAAGTCGACGACGCCCGTGGCCGACATCATGGCGCGCATGAAGGGCAAGGACCTGACGCCGCTGCTGCGACAGCCGGTCGATCCGGCCTTCACCCAGACACGCGGCGGCGTGCTGTTCTGCTACAGCCAGCTCATGGTCCACGATCCGGGCTTCACGAAATGGCTCTACCAAACGCTGCACAACAAGCAGATCGCCAAAGCCGACCATCTCCGGGCGATCGAGCTCTTCCCCATCGACTGGTCGCTGCGCGTCGCCATCCGCTCGATCACCGACGAACGCTATCGCTTCACGCGCTACTTCCCCTTCCGCGCCTTCAACACGCCGACGACGCTCGACGATCTGCGCGCCAAGAACGATCTCGAGCTCTACGACCTGCGCAACGATCCCGACGAGGTTACAAACCTCGCCTACGACTTCGACGCCAACCGCGACCTGATCGCGTCCATGAACACCAAGCTCAATGCCCTGATCGCCGCCGAGATCGGCGTCGACGACGGCAGCTTCCTGCCGTTCAAGGATTTCGTGGACTGGAACACCGCGGCCAGCATCAATCTTTGACTTTCATGTGCGGACCGCGGGCGTCTCGCCCGCTCATGTTCATGAGGCGGGCGAGACGCCCGCGGTCCGCATATGAGCCGCCCTACTTCTCCACCGTCTTGGCATCGGCGTTACGGCCGCCCAGCATCTGGCCAAGCGACGACGACACCGTGCGCTCGCGGCCGGTGTCGATCCTGACCGTCGCCGTCATGCCGGCGCGCAACGACGGCTCGGCGGCCTGCGGCGACAAGCGCAGCTTGACCGGCAGGCGCTGCACCACCTTGACCCAGTTGCCCGAGGCGTTCTGCGGCGGCAGCACGGCGAACTCCGCGCCCGTGGCCGGGCTGAGACTCTCGACCACGGCCTCCCAGGTCACGTCGGGATAGGTGTCGAGCACCACCGTGGCCTTCTGGCCGACCCGCACGTGCGTGAGCTCGGTCTCCTTGAAGTTGGCTTCGACCCACGGCCGGCTCACCACCACCAGCACGAACAGTGGCGACGCGGCCTTGACCTGCTCGCCCTGCTGCACACGCATGTTCACCACCACGCCGTCGACCGGCGCGCGGATCGTCGTGCGCGCCAGATCGAGCGCGGCGCGCTCGCGCGCCGCGGTCTTATCGCGCACCAGATGATGCTCGTCGGCCGACATCTGCGGATCGCCGTTCAGCGCCACCAGCACGCGCGTGAGCTTCTCGCGCACCGAGGTGACGCGGTCGGCCGCGGCCCGCGCCTCATTTTGCGACTCCTCGCGCTTGGAGGCCGAGGTGATGCCCTTGGCCGCGAGCTCTTCCTGGCGCTGCCATTGCTTCTTGAAGTAGTCGGCACGCGCCTCGGCGTCGGCCAGCTCGGCCATGGCCTCGCGCCAGGTGCCGCGCAGCGTCTCGACCTGGCTGCGTGCTGCGTCGAGCTCGGCCTCGGCGCTGTCGAGCGCCAGCTTGAAGGGCCGCGATTCGATGGTCATCAGGCTGTCGCCGGCCCTGACCTCCTGATGGTCGCGCACCAGCACACGGCGCACCTGACCCGAGATCTCCGGCGCGATCTGCACGATGTGCGCCTTCACATAGGCATTGTCGGTGCTGACATAACGTCCGCCCGACAGCCACCAGAACGCGCCGCCCGCCACCGCCACCAGCGGCACGGCGACCAGCAGGATGAGCCGCAGCCCGGCCTGACCGCGCCTCATGGCGCCGCTCCGGCCAGCGCCTGCAGCCGGCCCTTCACCTTGGCGGTGAGCTCGGCATATTGCGCGCGCTCGTCGGCCGACAAGGGCGACAGCGCATCATCGACCGTCGATTCGGCGATCGCCCACATGGCGGTGTGGACCTTGCGCGCATCGGCCGTCAGATGCAGGCGGTTGATGCGCCGGTCGCCGTTGTCCGGCCGGCGTTCGACCCAGCCGTTCTTCTCCATGCGGTCGATCATGCGGCCGGCGCTGGCGCGGTCGATCTCCAGCATGTCGGCGAGCTCGGTCTGGCTGACGCCCGGCCGGCGGTAGACCCTGGTCAGCACCAGCCATTGGGCACGCGTCAGGCCCATGTCGCGCACCCGGCGGTCGAACACGGTGCGGATCAGGCGCGCCACGTCCGACAGCATGTAGCCGATATAGCCGTCGTCTTCGGGCCCGGAAGGTGGTTGGCTCATGATTGTTGCCTAGGCTACAATAGACTTGGCTATGACTTCAAGTGCCTCCGCCGGCGCGCCATCCGCCTCGGCCCAACCTGCCAGTCCGGCCGAAACCTTCTCGGTTGGCCGCCGGGTCCTCATCCTCATCATGGTGGTGCTGGGATCGACGCTCTACGCCACCACCCTCCTGGTCGCCTCGACGCTGCTGCCGCAGATGCAGGGCACCATGTCGGCCACCCAGGACGAGATCGCCTGGGCGATGACCTTCAACATCCTGGCCACCGCCGTGATGACGCCGATGACGGGCTGGTTGGCCGCCCGCTTCGGCCGGCGCGAGACCATGACCTGGTCGGTGCTGCTGTTCACCGCCGCGACCTTCATGTGCGGCGCGGCCAATTCGCTGGAGACGCTGATCCTGTGGCGCGTGCTGCAGGGCGCCCTGGGCGCGCCGGTGATCCCGCTGTCGCAGACCATCCTGCTCGACGCCTTTCCCAAGCGGCAGCAGGGCCTGGTGACCTCGATCTTCGGCATGGCCGTTGTCATCGGCCCGGTGATCGGACCGACGCTGGGCGGCCTGTTGTCGGAGGTCTACAGCTGGCGCTGGGCGTTCTACATGATCGTGCCGGTCGGCCTGATCTCCTTCATCGGGTTGCGCCTCACGCTGCCGGCCGACCGTCCTACGGGCCGTGTGGCACTCGACTGGACCGGTTTCCTGTCGCTCTCCGTCACCATCGCCTGCGTGCAGCTCGTGCTGTCGCGCGGCCAGCGACTTGACTGGTTCGAATCGGGCGAGATCCTGGTCGAGACCTTCGTCGCCATCCTCGCCTTCTGGATCTTCATCGCCCACAGCCTGACCGCGCAGCGGCCGTTCCTCAATCTCGGCCTGCTGCGCGACCGCAACTACTCGCTCGGGCTGGTGCTGGTGATGATCTACGGCATGCTGAACTTCACGCCCATGGTGCTGCTGCCACCCCTGCTGCAGCAGCATGCCGGCTTTCCCGACATGCTGATCGGCGAGATCATCGCCGCGCGCGGCGTCGGCGCCACCATCGGCTTCTTCCTGGCGATCTTCGTCGGCCGCATGGACCCGCGCATCGGCCTTATCGGCGGCTTCGCCCTGCAGGTGATCTCGGGCCTCTGGCTGATGGCGCTCGACCTCAATGTCGACGCCGCCACGCTGATGGCCAACAGCCTGGTGCAGGGCATCGCCATCGGCGTCATCTGGGTGCCGCTGACGCTCGCCACCTTCGCCACCACCAGCTCGGCCAACCTGGCCGAGGGTACCGCCGTCTACCACCTGCTGCGCAACATCGGCTCGAGCTTCTTCATCTCGATCTGCGTCGCCGAGGTGGTGCGGGCCAGTAGCGCCAACTACAGCCGGCTGGTCGAGATGGTGAACCCCTTCAACCGCTCGCTGCTGCTGCCCTGGGTGACGGGCGCCTGGGACACCGAGACGGTCGTGGGGCTGGCCAAGCTCTCGAAGGAGATCGGCCGGCAGGCCGCGATGCTGGGCTACATCAACGCCTTCGGCCTCTATACGCTCGCCTCGGCGATGGCGATTCCGCTCATCCTGCTGGTCGGCGGGCGGTCACGGGCGCGCTAGCATCCGGTACGTGCGCACGATGGCGACCGAATCCGAGGGACTGGCTGCTTCCCTGCTGGCGTCAGACCGCGCCTTTGTCTGCGTCCTGGAACATGACGCCAAGCCGCGCTCGGCTTGCATTGCCTTCGAGAACCATCGCCAGATCTGGGAGGTCGGCGGCGTCATGACGCCGACGCCGCATCGTGACCGGGGCTTCGCGGCCCGCGTGGTGCGAACGGCGCTGGCTGAACTGCAACGCCGCAAGCTGGTCGCGCGGTATCAGGTGAACGAGGACAATCTGCCGTCGATTCG
>DATGZZ010000360.1:0-3393 GCA_035296945.1 Reyranella sp. | reverse complement strand
AGGCGCTGGCGCCCAACTTCCGCGCCATCGCCATCGACTATCCGAGCCACGGCCATTCCGATCATATCGACTGGCAGCCCGCCATCGAGGACTACGCGCGCTGCGTGATCGAGGTGATGGATGCGCTCAAGATCGAGCGCGCCTTCGCCCTGGGCGAGGCCGTGGGCGCGGCAACCTCGATCGCGCTCGGCGCGTGCTGGCCGCAGCGCATCGACAAGGCAGTGCTGATCAACATCCCCTATTTCAGCGACGCCGACACAGCCAAGAACGACATTGCCGACATCGCCAAGGTGCGGCCGAGCGACGAATCAGGTTTCCCGACGCCGCGCTCGATAAAGTTCCTGCTGGAGAACGATCCCGAGCATGCGCCGATGCAGCCGACGCAGTCATGGATGGACCGCATCAACACCGCCCAGCTCGAGATCGGCCGCGACCGCTGGCAGGCGATGGGCGCGCTCGCCAAGTTCGATACGTTGGACGGCCTGGCGGCGCTGAAGCTGCCGGTGCTGATGCTCTACGGCGAGAACTTCATCTACGGCAAGCATCGCGCGCTGATGCAATCGAAGTGCCCGCATGCCAAGCTCGAGATCGTGCCCGGCGGCCGCTTCTGCATGAGCTGGGAGCGCGCGACCGACATCGCCGCCCACGCCCGCGCCTTCCTCGCCCGAGGGCCATGAGCCGCGACGCGATCGGCCGCCTGAACGACGCGCTGTCGCGCTTCGGCCGCGTCGGCCTCTGCACGCTGCCGACGCCGCTCGAGCCGATGACGCGGCTGAGCCAGCACCTCGCGGGCCCGCGACTGTGGGTCAAGCGCGAGGACTGCACCGGTCCGGGCTTCGGCGGCAACAAGCTGCGCAAGCTCGACTACGTGCTGCACGAGGCGCTCAGCGCAGGCGTCGACACGCTGGTCTCGGGCGGCGTGGTGCAGTCCAACAGCCAGCGCCAGGTCGCGGCCGCGGCGGCGAAGCTCGGGCTCGATTGCCATCTCGCGGTCTATCACGGCAGGCTGCAGCCGCCCTCCGCCGAGTATGGCCGCACGGGCAATGCGCTGCTCAACCGCCTGTTCGGCGCCACCCTGCACGACGTGCCGTGGAACGGCGATCGCAACGGCGCCATCCGCGACCTTGCCGAGAAGCTGAAGGCCGTGGGCCGCAAGACCTATGTCGTGCCCTACGGCGTTTCCAATCCGCTGGGCGCGGTGGCCTATGCCTCGACCGTGGCCGAGATCGCCGAGCAGTGCGCGGCGCTGGGCTTCGTGCCCGGCGCCATCGCCCATTGCTCGGGCAGCGCCGGCACGCAGGCCGGCCTGGTGGTCGGCGCCCGTGTCTGCCTGCCCATGACGCGCATCGTCGGCATCGATATCGACGCCGAGCCCGAGCGTGTGAGGGCTGACGTGGCAACGTATGGCCGTGCCGCCGCCGATTTGCTCGACCAGCCGTTCGACGAGGCCGACGTCGAGGTCGTGGCGGGCCATGCCGGCCCGGCCTACGGCGTGCCGCACGACGCCACCATCGAGGCGATCAAGTTGGCTGCGCGGCTGGAGGCGCTGGTGCTCGATCCGGTCTATTCGGGCAAGGGCCTCGCCGGCCTGATCGCGCTGATCCGCGCCGGCCGCTGGTCGGCCGACGACGACGTCGTCTTCCTGCATACCGGCGGCGCCCCTGCCCTCTTCGCCTATCGTCATCTTTTCGATCCGGAGTGACCGATGCTCGACGCCGAAGCCCGCATGCTGCTCGACCTGATGGAGAAGGCCGCCCAGGACGGCCGGCCGAAGCTCCACACGCTGCCTTACGCCGTGGGACGCCAGGCGGTCGACAAGATGTCGGAGGACAGCGAGGCCGATCCGCCTCAGGTCGGCGAGGCCATCGATGGCGATTTTGCCGGCCCGGGCGGCAAGATCCGCTTCCGCCGCTACCGGCCGCAGGGAGCCGCGGCGGGACCGTTGCCGACGCTGATCTACTATCACGGCGGCGGCTTCGTGATCGGCACCATCGAGACCCATGACTCGACCTGCCGGCGGCTCGCCAACAAGAGCCGCTGCCAGGTGATCTCGATCGACTACCGGCTGTCGCCCGAGCATCCCTTCCCGGCGCCGACCGACGATGGCGTCGCGGCCTTCCGGCACATCCGCGACAACGCGGCTTCCTTCGGCGCCGACGCCAAGCGCCTGGCGGTCGGCGGCGATTCGGCGGGTGGCGCCATCGCCGCCGTGGTTTGCCAGGCGCTGCGCGACGCGGGCGAGCAAGGTCCCGCCTTCCAGATGCTGATCTATCCTGCGACCGACTCCAGCAAGCAGAGCGCCTCGCGCGCGGCCTTCGCCGAGGGCTACTTCCTGACCAAAGACCTGATGGACTGGTTCTGGAAGGCCTATGTGCCGGCCGGCACCGACCTCGCCGACCTCCGCCTGTCGCCGCTGCTCGCCAAGGACCTAAAAGGGCTGCCGCCGGCCTTCGTGCTGACGGCGGGCTACGACCCGTTGCGCGACGAAGGCCGCGCCTATGCCGACCGCCTGATCGATGCCGGCATCAAGACGACATACGTGAACTATCCCGGCACCATCCACGGCTTCTTCTCGCTGACGCGGTTTCTGAGTCAGGGCCTCAAGGCCAATGATGAAGCGGCGGCGGTGATGGCGGCGCATTTCGGGACGTGATGCCTCTCTCATGTCCTCCCCCGCTTTGCGCGGGAGGATACAGGAGGGGGTGGGCCACAGAGCCGGCCTGGCCAATTTCAGATCATGATCTTCTCAAGGCGAGAGATCGTCTTTGCGGCTCTCCCCCTCCTTTATCCTCCCCCGTATGACGGGGGAGGAGATCATGAGGGACTCAAACGCACGAAGCGGATCGGGTCGCTGAAGCCTTTCAACGCCACGCTCTCCTCATGCGCTTTCACTCCCGCCACCAGCGGCTGCACGGCGGGATCTTCGGCGACGGCGCGGCTCAGCACGATGTCGCCGCCCGCGCTCTGGCCCTGCAGGCGGGCGGCCATGTTCACGGTCGAGCCGAAATAGTCGAGCCGGTCGTTCAGAGTCACGACCACGCTGGGGCCGGCATGGACGCCGAGCTTCAGCACCAGGTCGTGGTCGACGATCCTGGCCTGCATGGCGAGCGCCGCCTTCACCGCGTGCGCGGGATCGCCGAACGAGGCCATGACCGCATCGCCGATGGTCTTGACGACCGCGCCGTCATGGTCGCGCACGATAGAGGCGAGCAGCGCGAAGTGCTCGCGCACCATGTTGAAGGCGGCGGCATCGCCCACTCGCTCGTAGAGCGCCGTCGAGCCCTGCAGGTCGGAGAACAGCAGCGCCACCTGGCTGACGCCGGCCTCGTCGCCCGGCCGCAGGGTCGCCGCGGCGAAGAGATCGCGGAAGGCTTGCAGCGAGATCACCTCGGG
>DATGZZ010000359.1:0-2744 GCA_035296945.1 Reyranella sp. | reverse complement strand
GGCGCCTACTTCGAGGCCAACAAGACCAAGTTCCAGATCCCCGAGTTCCGCGCCTTCTCCTACGTGATGATGACGGCCGACGATGTCATGCCGCAGGTCGGCGTGACTGCCGACATGGTCAAGCAGGAATACGACGCCCGTCAGGGCGAGTTCGGCACGGCCGAGAAGCGCGACGTCGACCAGGCGATGGCTGACAGCGAGGACAAGGCCAAGGCGATCATCGCCGCCGTCACGGCCGGCAAGACCCTGGAGGACGCGGCCAAGGACGTGCTGGGCAGCAGCGACGGCGTGATCAAGCTCGGCCCGGTGACCAAGAAGGACCTGCCGCCCGGCCCGTTGGCCGACGGCGTGTTCAGCCTGCCCGTCGGCGTCGGGCCGATGCCGATCCAGTCCCCGCTCGGCTGGCACATCGTGCGCATCAACAGCGTCAGCCCCGGCAAGGCAGTGCCGTTCGACGAAGTGAAGGAGAAGCTCGAGAAGGAGCTGCGTGCCCAGCTCGCGCCCGACCTGCTGATCAAGCAGGTCACCGACTTCGAGCGCATGCTGGCCAAGACGCAGTCGATGAAGGCCGCCGCCGAGGACCTGGCGCTCAAGATCAAGACCTACGAGAACGTCGATGCGCGCGGCCAGGACGCCGAGGGCAAGCAGATCGTGATCGGCCCGGCGGCCAGCGAGCTGGTGCAGGCCGCCTTCGCCACCCGCGAGAGCGCGGAAAGCGAGCTTCTGGAGACCCAGCGCGGCGAGTACTTCATCGTGCGCACCGACCGCGTTACGCCCGCCCGCACCCCCGCCCTCACCGAGGTCGAAGGCAAGGTGACCGAGGCCTGGCAGGCCGAAGAGCGCCGCAAGCTCGCCGACGCCAAGGTCAAGGAGGCGCTCGACAAGGCCAATGCCGGGACGGGCTTCGAGGCCGTGGCCAAGGAGCTTGGCCTCGAGATGCGCACGGCCAAGCCCGTTACCCGCTTCGAGGCCGACCAGGGCAATTACCTGACTCAGCCCGTGGTGCAGGAGCTGTTCAAGTTGCAGGACGGCAAGACCCAGTCGGTGCGGGCCGCCGAGGGCAGCGTGCTGGTCCGCCTGAAGCAGATCGAGCCGGTCGACCTCACCAAGGACAAGGAAGCGATGGAGCGCTTCGGCAAGCAGCTCGATTCGATGGTGGCCAACGACCTGATCCTGCAGCTGATCGCCGCCATGCGCACCAAGTACGGCGTGGTGGTCGACGAGGCGGCGTTCGTCGCCGCCTTTCGGCCGCAGAACCAGCCGTAGCCATGTCGTTCTCGCCTGACTTCGACGCCTTCGCCCGCGTCTACGATTCCGGCAAGCCGCAACTCGTCTCGACCAAGCTGGTCGCCGACCTCGAGACGCCGGTCTCGGCCTATCTCAAGCTGGCCGATGGCCGCGCCAACTCCTTCCTGCTGGAATCGGTCGAAGGCGGATCGGTGCGCGGGCGCTATTCGATCATCGGCTTCAAGCCGGACGTGATCTGGCGCTGCCGCAAGGGCCAGGCCGAGATCAACCGCCGCGCCCGCAGTGACGTCCAGGCCTTCGAGAAGCTCGACGGCCGGCCGCTCGAGACGCTGCGCCAGCTGGTACGCGAATGCCAGATGGACCTGCCGCCCGGCCTGCCGCCGATGGCCTCGGGCCTGTTCGGCTTTCTGGGCTACGACATGGTCCGCGACATGGAGCGGCTGCCCGACAAGAACCCCGATCCGATCGGCCTGCCCGACGCGATCATGGTGCGGCCGACCATCATCTGCATCTTCGACCGCCTGGAGGACAACGTCACGCTGGTGACACCGGCCTGGCCGGACTCCGGCATCAGTCCGCGCGCCGCCTATGAGGCGGCGCAGGAGCGGCTGGCCGACGCGGTATCGGATTTCGAACGCGCGCTCCCCTTCCGCCGCGACAGCGCCAGCGAGCTCGACGAGTTGCCCGAGCCGCAGGCCAACATGTCGAAGGAAGACTTCAAGAAGATGGTCGCGACCTGCAAGGAGTACATCCGCGCGGGCGACGCCTTCCAGATCGTGCCCTCGCAGCGCTTCTCGCTGCCCTTCGAGCTGCCGCCATTGTCGCTCTACCGGGCGCTGCGCCGCATCAACCCCTCGCCCTTCCTGATCTTCTTCGACTACGGCGACTTCTCGATCGTGGGTTCGAGCCCCGAGATCCTGGTCCGGCTGCGCGACAACATCGTCACCATCCGGCCGCTTGCCGGCACCATCCGGCGCGGCGCCACGCCGGAGGAAGACAAGGAGCTCGCCGACAAGCTGTTGGCCGATCCCAAGGAGCATGCCGAGCACCTGATGCTGCTCGACCTCGCCCGCAATGACGTCGGCCGCGTCGCCAAGATCGGCTCGGTGCGCGTCGTCGAGCAATTCACCATCGAGAAGTACAGCCACCTCCAGCACATCTCGAGCCACGTCGAGGGCACGCTCGAGGATGGGCTCGAGGCGATCGACGCGCTCAAGGCCGGCTTCCCCGCCGGCACGCTGTCCGGCGCACCCAAGGTGCGCGCCATGCAGATCATCGACGAGGTCGAGCCGGTGCGCCGCGGCATCTATGCCGGCTGCGCCGGCTACTTCGCCGCCAACGGCTCGATGGATACCTGCATCCTGCTGCGCACCGGCCTGGTGAAGGACAACACCCTATATGTCCAGGCGGGCGTCGGCGTCGTTGCCGACTCCGACCTCGAGGCCGAGTACCACGAGAGCGTCCTGAAGGCGCGCGCCCTGGTTCGCGCGGCGGAA
>DATGZZ010000358.1:0-2252 GCA_035296945.1 Reyranella sp. | reverse complement strand
ATCTGTGGCTGGACCTGCAGATTCTCGTCGAGGGCGAACAGCGTGTCCCAGACCAGGTAGCCGAAGCCGCGCTGGACGTAGGCAGTCGTCCAGATCGGATCGAGGATCTTCAGATCCGAGTTCATCACCGCCTTGATCGTCTGGGCACCGGCGGTCGTTGGACCGAGCAGCCCGACAACGCTCGCCGCGGCCACGAGCAACGCCACTGGCTTCCTGAGATTGACCATCATCGACCCCTCCACTTGCCCCGTCCGATATTTGCAAGTTTCAAGCCATTTTGCGAACAATGGTTGGCCCGCCCCGACCCAGGAGCCATCGATGTTGCTGAGCGCCCTCTTCCCGACGCGTGACATAGGCACTGATCCCGCGAAGATCCGCGATTGGGCGCAGGCCGCCGAGGGTCTCGGCTACGACTGCATCGAGGTTGCCGATCACGTCTTCGGCGCCGCACCGCGCGGCGACTGGAAGCCGACCTACAGCGAACACGATCCCTTCCACGAGACGTTCACGACGATGGCCTTCATCGCGGCCGTCACCAAGAACATCAAGCTGTGCAGCGGCGTGCTCATCCTGCCGCAGCGCCAGACCGGCGTCGTCGCCAAGCAGGCGGCCCAAGTCGATATCTTGAGCGGCGGGCGGTTGCGCCTGGGCGTCGGCGTCGGCTGGAACCATGTCGAATACGAGGCGCTCGGCATGGACTGGAAGACGCGCGGCGCGCACCAGGCCGAGCAGATCGAGGTGATGCGCCGCCTGTGGACCGAGGACCTGGTCACGTTCAAGGGCAAGTTCCACACGCTGATCGACGTCAACATGCTGCCGGTCCCCGTCCAGCGGCCGATCCCGATCTGGTTCGGCGGATCGTCCGACGCTGTCGTCAAGCGCGCAGCCCGCATCGGCGACGGCTGGATGCCGATCCTCTCGCCCGAGGCCGCCGAGCCCAAGCTCGCCGCCCTGCGCGAGCATCTCAAGGCGTTCGGACGCGATCCGGCCAAGTTCGGCCTGGAAGGCTGGCTGCGCTTCGACGAGGCCGATCCGCAGCTTTGGGCTGCGGCCGCGCATGGCTGGCAGCGTCTGGGCGCTGAGATCGTGATGCTCTATCCGATGTATCGTATGCCGGAGCTCGATCGGCAGATCGAGACCCTGCGGCGCTTCAAGGAAGTCGCGCCGAAGTAGGCAACACGAGCCTGGAGCGGACGGACATGGGCGAGCGTCGGATCGGCGTCATCATCAACGGCGCCACGGGCCGCATGGGCACGACCCAGCACATGGCCAATCTCCTGGCCATCGCTGCCGAGGGCGGCCTCCCTCTCGCCAACGGCGACCGGCTGATCCCCGAGCTGATGCTGGTCGGCCGCGACGCCCGGCGCATCGAGAAGCTCGCGGCCGAACATGGCGGCCAGCGCTGGACGACCAAGCTCGAGGAGGCGTTTGCCGGGCCGGACCGCATCTTCATGGATTGCGCGGCGACCGGCGACCGGCCCAGGCGCGTGCGCCAGGCGATCGCCGCGGGCAAGCACATCTTCATCGAGAAGCCGACGGCGCCCACCGTCGACGAGGCGATGGAGCTGGCGCGACTGGCCGACCGCGCCGGTCTCAAGCACGGCGTCATCCAGGACAAGCTGTTCCTGCCCGGCTACGCCAAGCTCTTGGCCGCAGCCAAGTCGGGCTTCTTCGGCCGCATCCTGTCGGTGAAGATCGATGCCGGCTCATGGATCTTCGACGGCAGCGAGCAGGAATGCCAGCGGCCAAGCTGGAACTACAAGAAGGCCGAAGGCGGCGGGCTGGCGCTCGATATGATGGCGCACTGGCGCTACATGATCGATCGCCTGGCGTCGCCGATCACTGATGTCTGCGCGGTCATGACCACGGCGATCCCCGAGCGCGTCGACGAGAGCGGGCAGCGCTACAAGGTCGATGCTGAGGATACGAACTACGCGCTGCTGAAGATGCAAGGCGGCGCGATCGGCGTGATCACCAACAGCTGGGCGACGCGGCCACGCCGCGACGACACCATGGTGGTGCAGATCGACGGCACCAACGGCTCGGCGGTGGCCGGGCGCTTCCGCTGCTTCACCCAGTCGGCCGGCGAGACGCCGGAGGCCTTCATCAAGGCGGCCCGACCGGGCGGCGTCGACTTGATGGCGGATTGGAAAGAAGTGCCGGATGCGGGCGACAACAAGAACCCCTTCCGCCAGTGCTGGGAAGCGTTCCTGCGCCATGTCGGCGAGGACGCGCCCTACCTGCCGACTCTT
>DATGZZ010000357.1:0-5242 GCA_035296945.1 Reyranella sp. | reverse complement strand
GATTTGTCGCTGTTAATGACTATTTACGGGGCCATGTCCCCACAATCCGAAACTTCCTCTGGGCCGGGCTGGCATGCCACGACCATTCTCTCCGTCCGCAAGGCGGGACAAGTGGTGATGGCGGGCGACGGCCAGGTCTCCATGGGCCAGACCATCGTCAAAGGCAACGCCAAGAAGGTGCGCCGGCTGGGCAACGGCCAGATCGTTGCGGGCTTCGCGGGCTCGACGGCCGACGCCTTCACCTTGTTCGAGCGGCTCGAAGCCAAGCTCGAGCGCCATCCCGGCCAGCTCCTGCGCGCCGCCATCGAACTCGCCAAGGACTGGCGCACCGACCGCTATCTGCGCCGCCTGGAGGCGATGATGGCGGTGGCCGACAAGGACGTGTCGCTGCTGCTGTCGGGCTCGGGCGACGTGCTGGAGCCGGAAGGCGGCATCATCGCCATCGGGTCGGGCGGCAACTACGCCCTGGCGGCGGCGCGGGCACTGGTCGACGTCGACGGCCTCGACGCCGAGGCGATCGCGCGCAAAGCGATGGGCATCGCCGCAGACATCTGCGTCTATACCAACCACAATCTCGTCATCGAGAAGCTTTGAGTGACATGACCAACGACTTTTCCCCCCGCGAGATCGTCTCCGAGCTCGACAAGCACATCGTCGGCCAGCAGGACGCCAAGCGCGCCGTCGCCATCGCCCTGCGCAACCGCTGGCGCCGCCTGCAGCTGCCCGAGGCGTTGCGCGAGGAAGTGCTGCCCAAGAACATCCTGATGATCGGGCCGACCGGCTGCGGCAAGACCGAGATCGCCCGTAGGCTGGCCAAGCTCGCCAACGCGCCGTTCCTCAAGGTCGAGGCCACGAAATTCACCGAGGTGGGCTATGTCGGCCGCGACGTCGAACAGATCGCGCGCGACCTGATGGAGGCTGCCCTCGACATGGCGCGCGAGCGCATGCGCAAGGATGTGCGCGCCAAGGCTGAGCTTGCCGCCGAAGATCGCGTGCTCGATGCGCTGTGCGGCAGCGGCGCCAGCGAGGAGACGCGGCTGCGCTTCCGCCACAAGCTGCGCGCCGGCGAGCTCAACGAGCGTGAGATCGAGGTCGAGGTCGCCGACTCAGGCTCACCCATGCAGTTCGAGGTGCCGGGCCAGCCCGGCGCCTCGGTCGGCATGATCAATATCGGCGACATGCTGGGCAAGGCGTTCGGCGGGCGCACCAAGAAGCGCAAGATGAGCGTGGCCGAGTCCCACGAGACCCTGATGCGCGAGGAGAGCGACAAGCTCCTGGACCAGGAGAAGGTCGTGCGCGAGGCGCGCGATATGGTCGAGCAGAACGGCATCGTGTTCATCGACGAGATCGACAAGATCACCGCGCGCAGCGAGTTCCGCGGCGGCGGCGACGTCAGCCGCGAGGGCGTGCAGCGCGATCTGCTGCCGCTGATCGAAGGCACGACGGTGAACACCAAGCACGGGCCGGTGAAGACCGACCATGTGCTGTTCATCTGCTCGGGCGCCTTCCATCTCGCCAAGCCGTCCGACATGCTGCCTGAATTGCAGGGCCGCCTGCCGATCCGCGTCAGCCTGGCGTCGCTCAGCCAGGAGGATTTCCGCCGCATCCTGACCGAGCCCGAAGCGAGCCTCGTGAAACAGTACAAGGCATTGCTGGCGACCGAGAAGGTCGAGCTCGAGTTCAAGCCCGATGCCATCGATGAATTGGCCAGGCTCTCGGCCGAGATCAACGAGGCGGTCGAGAACATCGGCGCGCGCCGCCTGCACACGGTGATGGAGAAGCTTCTGGAAGAGATCAGCTTCACCGCCTCCGACAGTCCCGGCCGGAAGGTCGAGATCGATGCGGCCTACGTGCGCGAGAAGGTCAGCGCGCTGGCGAAGAACGCGGATCTCAGCAGATTCGTGTTGTGATCTTCCTCCCCACGCTTCGCGTGGGGAGGCGGCCTGAAGGGCCGGAGGGGTCATGAGCACCAGTGGTGATGCTCCTGACCCTTCCGTCGCCGTATGACGGCGCCACCTCCCCAGCTTCGCTGGGGAGGAAAGATCAAAAACAATACGCCGCGATCAGGTCGACCAGATACGCCGGCCCGTTCAGCCCCCACATCACGAACGACACGGCGATCGCGGCGACCACCAGCGAGGCGGCGCCCCACAGAGCCGCGGAGCGCCAGCCCTGGATCATGCCGGCTGCGGCACCGCGGCAGGCCGCGTCAGCCGCTCCTCGACGATCGGCCAGTGCAGCATCGCGGAGACGATGCCGAGCGCGATCGAGATCCACCACATCATGTCGTAGTTGCCCTGCAGGTCGAACAGGCGCCCGCCACCCCAGCCGCCGAAGAAGCTGCCGACCTGGTGGCCGAAGAAGACGATGCCGTTCAGCATGGTGAGATGTACCGGCCCGAAAATGTAGCCGACCAGCGCCGTGGTGAGCGGCACGGTGCCCAACCACAGGAAGCCCAGCGCCGCGGCAAAGATAAGCACCGAAGCGGCCGACAGGGGCGCCAGCACGAAGCCCAGGAACACGAGCGAGCGCAGGAGATAGAGCAGCGCCAACAGGTTCTTGCGCTTGTGATGGGCACCCATCGCGCTCCAGATGATGGCGCCGGCGATGTTGAACAGGCCGACCATGCCGATCGCCCAGCCACCCAGCTCGGCCGGCGACAGTTCTATGCCGAACAGCGACAGACCGATGCCCTTGTCGGAGATGTAGGCCGGCAGATGGCCGCCGACGAAGGCGACATGGAAGCCGCAGACGAAGTAGCCGATCACCAGCAGCACGTAGCTCTTCTGGCTGAACGCCTCGGACAGCGCCGCGCCGACCGACTGGTTGCCGCCGCCGGCCTTTCGGTTGGCGGCGATCTCGCGGCTGTCGTTCAGCCCGACGGCCAGGAAGATCATGACCACGGCGATGGCCGTCAGTGCCCACATGGTGGGCCGCCAGTCGCCGAACCAGTTCTGCAGCACGGCTGCGAGCGGCACGATGAAGAACTGGCCGAACGAGCCGCCGGCCGAGCAGATGCCGACCGCCAGCGCCTGCTTGGCCGGTGGCGCCACGCGCAGGACCACGCCCAGCACGGGGCCGAATGAGGCGGCCGACAGGCCGATGCCGACCAGGACATTGCCCAGGATCAGCATGAAGCCGTCATGCATGACGGCCGTCACGACCATGCCCAGCACATAGACCACGCCGCCGCCGGCGATCGTCCAGGCCGAACCGAAGCGATCGGCCAGCCGGCCCGACAAGGGCGCCACGGCGCCCATCAGCAGCATGGAAAGGGCGGTGCCGAAAGAGAACAGCTCACGGCCGACATGCAATTCGGCCGAAACGGGCTTCAGGAAGATGCCGAAGCTCTGGCGGACGCCCAAACCGATGGTGAGGACGAGGAAACCGCACCAAACGGCGGTCCAATAGGAACGGGAGGTCATTTAGGCAACTTGCGGTCGGGGGAGGGGGCTGACAAGGCGTTCGCCTTGGGTCTTTCCATAGAATTACTTCATGCCGTCACAAGCCACGATGTGGCACAAATTGTCCATGGCGCGACTGTGCTGGCGAGGCGGCTTGGCAGCATTCCTGTTCATTTTGGCAGGAAGCGCTCTTGCCGCGCCGCGGCTCGAGCGCGAGCGCTGCACCTTCAAGCCGCCGCGCGGCGATCGCGTCGAGTGCTTCGTGCTGATCGTGCCGGAGAATCGCGAGCAGCCCGAGGGCCGCGAGGTGCGCCTGAAGGTGGCGGTGCTGAAGGCCAAGCGCACGGCCGGCGCCGAACCGCTGGTCTATCTCTCGGGCGGCCCCGGCGATGCGCCGTTGGTCGCCTCGTCGCCCGGCGCCGATGCGCTGGCCGAAGGCGACTGGTGGAACGAGACCGCCAACATCCGCCGCAAGCGCGACGTCATCATCCTGAGCCAGCGCGGCGCGGGCGGCGCCACGCCCAATCTCGACTGCTTCGATCCGCGCACCAGCGAGCCTGCCAAGGCACGGCGCCGCGCCGTGACCGAGGAGCAGGAGCGCGAGATCCTGACCCGCTGCCGCTCCAGCCTCGAGCGGCGCAAGGTCGATCTCGGCATGTACACCACGCCGGCGCTGGCCGACGACGTGGCCGACCTGGCGGCTGCCATGTCGCTTGCCCGCATCAACATCTACGGCGTCTCCTACGGCACGCGCTGGGCGCTGGAAGTGATGCGACGCCATCCCAACCTGGTGCGCGCCGCCGTGCTCGATGGCGTCTACCCGCCGCAGGTCAACGGCGAGCAGAACGAGCCCGACATCGTGCGCCGCGCCTTCGAGCAGCTCTATACCGACTGCGCCAACGACACGCTGTGCCGCGATCGCCATCCGAACTTGCGCGGCACTGTCGAGAGCGCGATCGAGGCCGCGCAAGGCAAGCCGCTGGAACTGACGCTTCAGCTCGAGGATGGCCCGCAATCGGTCCGGCTCGACGGGCCCAAGGTCCTGATGGTGCTGCTGCACATGATGCGCGAAGGCGAGGCAGCGTTGATCCCCGAGACCGCGAGCGCCATCCAGCGCAACGACCTCAGGCTGCTGAAGATGTTCGCCGAGGATCTGGAGAGCAACGACGGCGGCCTGCTCGAGCAGAATGCCCAGCAGTTTGACGGGCTCTACAACAGCATCGAATGCCGCGAGACCTGGGCCGCCGTCGATCGTGCAGCGCGGCGCAAGCTGATCGAGGCGAGCGGTGTCTATGGCCTCACCGCCAAGACCAGCAAATCGCCGGCCTTCTGCCCGGTGTGGCGCGTTGCGCCGGCGCCCGCCGGCGAACGTCAGCCGGTCAAGGCCGCGACGCCCACTCTGCTGCTGAGCGGCACCTTCGACTGGCTGACGCCGCCGGCGTGGGGCCGCGAGGCCGCCCGGCATCTGTCGTCATCGCGTCACGTCGTGTTCCGTGCCCAGGGCCACGGCGTGGTGGTCCAGGATCCGTGCGCGGCCCGCTTGCGCGACGTCTTCATCGAAGATCCCGAACCCAAGCGCGCGCTGCCCTGTAGAGCCGACATGCCGCCCAATTTCACCGCGGCGTATGAGCGGGCGCGCAATATTCCTTAGGGAGTGCGGGCCTTCGGTCAGCGCTCCCAACTACTTCATCAGGTCTGGCGCAATCAGCCGCGGCAGGAAGAGGGCGATGTCGGGCCAGACGATCATCGCCGCCAGCACCAGGATCATCGGCACCAGCATGATCATCGTGTCCTTGATCGCATAGCGCAGCCGCACGCCGGCAACGGCGCAGGCGATC
>DATGZZ010000356.1:0-8903 GCA_035296945.1 Reyranella sp. | reverse complement strand
GGAACCGACGACCGTGCCGGCCTCGAGGTGACGTGTTTTCGCGGCATGGGCGATGAGCTGGCCGAAATCGAAGGTGAGATCGGTGGCGGCGTTGGGATGGCCGAACTCCTTGCCGTTGAATGTCGAGATCAGCGGCAGATTGAGCCGTGCCCCATCCCAGGCACTGCCCAGCTCGTCCGCCGTCACCGCGACGGGCGCGAAGGCCGTGGCGGGCTTGCCATGGAAGAAGCCGAAGCCCTTGTTCAGTTCGCCCGGGATCAGGTTGCGCAGCGACACATCGTTCAGGATCGTGACGAGCTTGATGTGCTTTCGCGCCGCCGCCGCCGGCGTGCCCATTGGCACGTCGTCGACGAACACCGCGATCTCGCCCTCGAAGTCGATGCCCCACGCCTCGTCAATGGCCTCGATCTCGTCGGTCGAACCGACGAAGGAGTCCGAACCGCCTTGGTACATCAGCGGATCGGTCCAGAACGACGGCGGCATTTCTACGCCGCGCGCCTTACGCACCAGCTCGACATGCACGACGTAAGCCGAGCCGTCGGCCCACTGATAAGCGCGCGGTAGCGGTGCCGCGAGCCCCTTGGTGTCGAGATCGAAGGCGCCGGGAGCCTTGCCCTCGGCGAGTTGCTTCGCGAGCGCGCGGAGCTTGGGTTGGGCCGTCGCCCAGTCGTCGAGCGCCTTCTGCAAGGTCGGCGCGACACTGCTCGCGCGCACCGCCTTTTTCACGGCCCGGTCGACCACGATCAGCGTGCCGTCACGGCCGCCTTCTTTGAGTGAGCCAAGTTTCATCGTTCGCCTTCCCTGCGATCCAGACTCCCTCATGCCTCCTCTCCCCCGCTAGGGGGAGAGGAACATGAGAGGCGTTCTTCGGCAGCGTGGTCGCGTGTCCCTACTCCGCCGCCTGCTTGACCTCGGCCGGCCGCCACGACTTCACGTAGCCTTCGAACTCCACGCCGGCCGGCATGGCGGCGATGTCGATGGCGTCGCGGGTGTCGATCATGACGGCGACCTCGTCGGTCTCGGTCTTGCCGCCCTTGGTCGCGGCATTGAACGCCTTGGGATGCGGGCCGTGGGTGAAGCCCGACGGGTGCACCGTCATCATGCCGGGATGGATGTTGTCGCGGCTGAAGAAGCTGCCCTTGTGATAGAAGATGATCTCGTCGAAATCATCGTTGTTGTGGAAGAACGGCAGGCGCAGCGCTTCCGGGTCGCTCTCCAACGGCCGCGGCACGAAGGTGCAGACCACGAACCGGCCGGCCACGAACGTCGTGTGCGCCGACGGCGGCAGATGGGCGCGATGGCTCATCAGCGGACGAAGATCGCGCCAGTTGATGCGCACGACGCTGAGGTCACCGTGCCAGCCGATCGCATCCAAGGGATTGAATGGGAAGGTGACGGTCGAGAGCTGACCGCGCCGCTTGACCAAGACCTTCCAGGTGCGCTCGTCCTGCTGCGCCTTGAAGGCGTCGTCGATCCTGGGCGTGTCAAGGATCGCCGGATCGAAGATCGCATGCCGGCCGACCAGGCCCTTCTCCGGCAGGGTGAAGTGGTCGTTGGTCGCCTCGATCATCAGCGACGTGGTGGGCCTGGCCGGCGACAGCCGCCACATCGTGCCGCGCGGGATCACGATGTAGTCGCCGTCGCGGTAGTCGAGATGGCCGTAGTCGCAGAACAGCGCGCCCTCGCCCTCGTGGATGAACAGGAGCTCGTCGCCATCGCTGTTGCGCGCCAGCTCGGTCATCGGCTGCTCGAGCTTCCAGATGCGCATCTGCAGATGGGCGTTGCTCATCACGGGCTGCGCGGTCCACGGGTTGGCCTTGCCGGCGACCAGCTTGTTGAGGTCGAAGGCGCGCGGCCGGATGGCGCCGTCGAAGTCGATCCAGTCGGTCGGCTTGTGCGTGTGATGGAACTGCGCCGAGGGGCCGAAGAAGCCCTCCTTGCTGATCTCCCGCTCGTAGGTGCCTTCGGGCAGACGGACATGGGCCTGGCGCGAGGCGGTGCCCTCGACCTGGCGCAACGGAATCCAGTTCTTGGCCATGGTTTCCTCCTTATGCCTTCAGCACGCCGCGGCGGATCTGGTCGAGCTCGATGGACTCGAACAGGGCGCGGAAATTGCCTTCGCCGAAGCCCTCGTTGCCGCGGCGCTGGATGATCTCGAAGAAGATCGGACCGATCACGGTCTGGGTGAAGATCTGCAGCAGCAGCCCGCCGCCCTTGGTCGGCGCGCCGTCGATCAGGATGCGGTCGGCGGCCAGGCGCCCGAGGTCCTCGCCATGGCCCGGCAGGCGGGCATCGACCTGCTCATAGTAGGTGTCGGGCACGGTCTGGAACGGCACGCCCTTGAGCTTCAGCGCCTCCACGGTCTCGTAGATGCCGTCGGTGCCGAGCGCGATATGCTGGATGCCCTCGCCGTGATAGGCCGAGAGATATTCCTGGATCTGCGACTTGTCGTCGGTGCTCTCGTTGATCGGGATGCGGATCTTGCCGCACGGGCTGGTCATCGCCTTGGACTTCAGCCCGGTGAGCTTGCCCTCGATGTCGAAGTAGCGGATCTCGCGGAAATTGAAGAGCCGCTCGTAGAACTCTGACCACTCGTCCATCCGGCCACGATGCACATTGTGCGTCAGGTGATCGATGTAAGTGAGCCCGACGCCTTTGGGCTGGCGCTCGACGCCCGGCAGGTACTCGAAGTCGACGTCGTAGATGGTGCCGCGCTCGCCGTAGCGGTCGACCAGGTAGATCAGCGAATCGCCGATGCCCTTGATGGCCGGGATGTTGAGCTCCATCGGCCCGACCTTGCCCTCGACGCCCCAGGCGCCCAGCGACTGGGCGCGCTTGTAGGCGAAGGCCGAGTTCTTCACTCGGAAGGCGATGGCGCAGATCGAGGGGCCGTGCACGCGGGCAAAGCCCTGGGCGAAGCTGTCCCGCTCGGCGTTGACGATGAAGTTCACGTCGCCCTGGCGATAGAGCGAGACGTCCTTGGAGCGGTGCTTGGCGACCTTCACGAAGCCCATGCTCTCGAACAGCGCGCCCAGCGCCGCCGGATCGGGGGCCGCGTACTCGACGAACTCGAAGCCGTCGGTCCCCATGGGATTGACCTCGTCGATCGCGGCAACGGTGGTTTCCATTACACTGGCCATGTCGACCTCCCGATTGACCGAGTTCGTGAATTAGTTTCAAATGTAACTATTATGCCGTCCGCTTCGCAAGCCCTCGAACTGGAGAATTTTCTCCCCTATCGGCTGTCGATTCTGGCCCAAATCGTGTCGGAATCGCTGCACGACCTGTACGCCAAACCGTTCGGGCTGACCGTGACGCAGTGGCGGGTGATGGCGGCGCTCGGCCGCTTCGCGCCTTTGACTGCTTCCGATGTGGGGCAGCGCATCGTCATGGACAAGGTGGCGGTGAGCCGGGCGGTGGCCGGATTGATGCAGCGCGGCCTGGTCGAGCGGGCGACCGACCGCGCCGACCGCCGCCGCGCCTCGCTCCGGCTGAGCGCCCGCGGCCGCGCCATGCACGGCCGCATCGTGCCGATCGCGCTCAGCTACGAGGAACGCCTCTATAAGGTGCTGACGGCCGAGGAAAGACGCACCTTCGATGCACTGACGGAGCGGCTGTTTGGCCATGCCAAGACCCTTAGGGAGGGTGCCTGAGCCTGCCTTGTGGCGCGGATTCGCCATGCTATAAGGCCCGGCACTCTAAGGACGGGGAGGCAGCATTTGGCCGCAAAGGCCGCCCGGCGCCCGCCGGCTGGAAAGCCGGTGCTGGTGCTCAACGGGCCCAACCTCAACATGCTGGGCAAGCGGCAGCCCGAAATCTACGGAAGCGAGACGCTCGCCGACGTCGAGAAGGCTTGCCGCGCCGAGGCCGACCGCCTGGGGATAAAAGTCGAGTTCGCCCAGAGCAATCACGAGGGCGCGCTGGTCGATCGCATCCAGGCGGCGCGCGAGGCCAATCCCGGCATCGTCATCAATGCCGGCGCCTATACCCACACCTCGATCGCCCTGCTCGATGCGCTGAACGCCGCCGAACTGCCGGTGGTCGAAGTGCACCTCAGCAACATCTACAAGCGTGAAAGCTTCCGTCATCACTCCTATATCAGCCCGGCCGCGGTCGGCGTGATCGCCGGGCTCGGCAGCCACGGCTATCTTCTGGCGTTGCAGGCATTGTCGCGCCTGCTGGCGCGCTGACCAAACCCGCGGAGCGTTCGTCTATGGCTAAATTCGATATCGATACCGAGTTCATCCGCAAGCTGGCGCAGCTCCTGCAGGAGACAGGTCTCGGCGAGATCGAGCTGGCCGACGGCGACAAGCGCATCCGCGTGGCGCGCCCGTCCATCACCGTGGCCGCAGCGCCGGCTGCCGCCCCGGCTGGCGTCGCTGCACCTGCCGCTGCGGCCGCGCCGGGCGCCGCCGCAGGCGCCAATGGCGACCTCGGCAAGCATCCGGGCGCCGTGAAGTCGCCGATGGTCGGCACCGCCTATCTCGCGCCCGAGCCCGGCAAGCCCAACTTCGTCGCGATCGGCGACAAGGTGACAGCGGGCCAGACGCTGCTGATCATCGAGGCGATGAAGACTTTCAATCCGATCAAGGCGCCCAAGGCCGGCACCGTGACCCAGATCCTGATCGACAACGCCCGACCGGTGGAGTTCGGCGAGCCGTTGATGATCGTCGAGTAGGAACCTCGATGTTCGACAAGGTCCTGATCGCCAACCGCGGGGAGATCGCACTTCGCATCCACCGCGCCTGCCGCGAAATGGGCATCCAGACCGTGGCGGTGCATTCGACCGCTGACAGCGACGCCATGCATGTGCGGCTGGCCGACGAATCGGTCTGCATCGGACCGCCGCCGGCGCGCGACAGCTACCTCAACATCCCGGCGATCCTCTCAGCCGCGACCATCGCCGGCGTCGACGCCATCCATCCCGGCTACGGCTTCCTGTCGGAGAACGCCAAGTTCGCCGAGGCGGTCGAGGCGCACGGCTTCACCTTCATCGGCCCGACACCGCAGCACATCAGCATGATGGGCGACAAGATCGTGGCCAAACAGACCGCCCACGAACTCGGCCTGCCGCTGGTCCCAGGTTCGCCCGGTCCGGTCGGGTCGCTCGATGAGGTCATCGCGCTCGGCAAGCAGATCGGCTTTCCGGTGCTTATCAAGGCGGTGGCGGGCGGCGGCGGGCGCGGCATGAAGGTGGTCGAGAACGCCGAGGCGGCGAACGAAGCCTTTTCGCTCGCCCGCACCGAGGCCAAGGCGGCCTTCAGCAACGACGCGGTCTATCTCGAGAAGTATCTAGGGCGGCCACGCCACATCGAGATCCAGGTGTTGGGCGACGGCCTGGGGGCGGGCGTGCATCTCGGCGAGCGCGACTGCTCGCTGCAGCGTCGCCATCAGAAGGTGCTCGAGGAAGCCCCCTCGCCCGCGCTCAATGCCGAGCAGCGCAAGAGGATCGGCGAGCTCGCCGCCGCGGCGGTGCGCAAGTTGAAGTACCGCGGCGCCGGCACCATGGAATTCCTGTTCCAGGACGGCGAATTCTACTTCATCGAGATGAATACCCGGCTCCAGGTAGAGCATCCCATCACCGAGGCGATCACCGGCATCGACCTCGTTCGCGAGCAGATCCGCATCGCCGCCGGCGCGCCGCTCGGCATGACCCAGGACGACATCAAGTTCCAGGGCCACGCCATCGAGTGCCGCATCAACGCCGAAAACCCCGAGACCTTCGTGCCCAGCCCTGGCCGCATTGCCGACTACCATCCGCCGGGCGGCCTGGGCGTGCGCGTCGATTCCGGCCTCTACACCGGCTATGTGATCCCGCCCTACTACGATTCGATGGTCGCCAAACTGATCGTCAACGGCACCACCCGCAACGAATGCCTGATGCGGCTGCGCCGCTCGCTGGAAGAGTTCGTGATCGGCGGCATCGAAACCACGATTCCGCTGCACCAGCGCATCATCGGCGAGCAGGCCTTCATCGACGGCGATTACGATATCCACTGGCTGGAGAAGCTGGTCGGTTTGAAGAAGTAGCGCCATGCGCGTGGAGACTCGTGTGTCCTCTTCCTCCCCACGCCTTGCGTGGGGAGGTGCCCGCGCAGCGGGCGGAGGGGTCACAAGCGTCATCACTGTTGCTCATGACCCCTCCGGCCCTGCGGGCCACCTCCCCAGCGAAGCTGGGGAGGCAAAGAGGCCGTGATGGAGATCACACCCGACCTCCTGCTGCAGGCCTACCGTATCGGCGTCTTCCCCATGGGCGAGCGCCGCGACGATCCCAAGCTCTATTGGCTCGATCCACGCCTGCGTGCCGTGCTGCCGCTCGATGGCTTCCACCTGCCGCAGCGCCTGAAGCGCACGATCCGCACCGGCCGCTTCGAGGTTTCGGCCGACACCGCCTTCGCCGACACCGTGCGCGCCTGCGCCGAGCCGCGGCCGGGCCATCCCGAGAGCTGGATCAACGAGCCGATCGTCGACCTCTATGGTGAGCTGCACCGGCGCGGCCATGCCCACAGCGTCGAATGCCGCGTCGAGGGCCGACTGGTCGGCGGCCTCTACGGCGTGTCGATCGGTGCCGTGTTCTTCGGCGAGAGCATGTTCAGCCGCGAGCGCGATGCCTCGAAGGTGGCGCTGGTCCACCTGGTGGCGCGGCTGATCAAGGGCGGTTTTCGGCTGCTCGACTGCCAGTTCATGACCGAGCATCTCAGGAGCTTCGGCGCCATCGAGATCCCGCGCGAGGAATTCCGCGGCCTGCTGGCCGACGCCATCGACGGCACGGCGAGCTTTCAGCGCGAGCTGGGGGCTGAGGATGCCTGCGCCATCGTGCAGGACAATACCCGCACGTCATAGACGCCGTGGTCGAGCGCCGACAAGGACGGCGTCGAAGCGAACATCCAGCCGGCGAACAGCTTCTCGGCCGCCTGCCCCGGCTTGTTGTCGACGATGGTGAGATAGGCCACCGATTCCGGCGGCGCCTCCGGCACGTTCACCAGGCAATCGCTGACGGTGATCGCGAGCGTGCCAAAGCGCGTCGCCTCGCCCACGGGCGCATAAAAGCGCTGGGTGCGCGCCGTCACCTTGTCGAGGCCCTGCAGCTCGGCCATCCGCTTGCCCGGCCCATCGGGGATCGGCCGCAGATTGACGTTGGCGGTGCTGGGCGGCGACGGCGGCGCCGGTTGCCGCGGCTGTTGCTGCTGCGGCGTCTGCGCCGTGGCGGCGCCCGCGAACCCCGCAAGCAGCGCCAGAATGAGCGGAATGCGCACGCCTATTTCTTGGCGGTATGCGGCGCCTTGAGCCCGTCGATCAGCTCGTGCAGGGCGGCTTTGATCTGGTCGGCGTCGCATCCCATCAGGACTCCGTCCTCCAGCGCATCGGCGCAGAGGGTTTCGATTTCCTGGATGTTCTGGTTCAGCACTTTGATCTTTTCGAGGCAGGACACCGGCTTGCCGTCCGGTTGCCGCCACACCGCCGTCGCCTTGGAAGTTCGCGCGCTCATCACTTCGACCCCGAACTTGTGCCGCCGAACATGAACTTGGCGATCAATTCCGACAATGGAATGGCGCCCTGGGTCACCTGGATCTCGCCGCCGGCCGGCAGCATCTTGGCGTCGCCGCCGGGCTCGAGCACGACGACCATGCCGCCCAGCAGCGATTCGCTCACGATCTTGGCGTGGGTGTCGGCCGGCAGGCTGACATTGGACGACACCAGCATGCGCACGACCGCCTGGTAGGTCTTGCGATCGAGGTCGAAGCCGGTGACCGTGCCGACCTTGACGCCGCTCAGCGTCACGTCGGCGCCGCGCTTCAGCCCGTCGATGCGGTCGAAGCGGGCGATGATCTCGTAGCCCGCCGGCCCGCTGCGGTCCGACTTGGCGAAGGCATAGAAGACGAACACGCCGGCCACCACCAGGACCAGCGCACCAACGATCGTCTCGACAATGTTGCGGCCCACGGAAATCCCCTAGCTCGGCCGCCACGCCTCATAAGGCGGCTTGGGCTTCTCGCCGACGGACAGCGTATGGCCCGGCGGACGATAGGCATGGTCGGTGCCGGTGAGATTGGGCACATGCTCCTTCTGCCACGTCTTGCGCGGCGCGCCGCCGGCCGGAGGAAGCGCATTGGTCGTGTAATGCAGCCAGCCGTGCCAGTCGGCCGGCACGCGCGAGGCTTCGGCGACGCCGTTGTACATCACCCAGCGCTTGCGCCTGCGACCGGCGATGATGCGCTTGTCCTGAAAGTAGCGATTGCCTTCGGCATCGGTGCCGACGAGCTCGCCGCGCATCTTTGTGAAGAGCCAGGTGCCGATCGTCATTGATGAAACCACGCTGCGAGAGTGACCGCGCCGCTTGTACGCGTGCGCCTGAAAGGGCGCAACGCGACGCGATCACAGGAGCGATTCACATCGTTTGTCGACATGCGATTCACCTGTTTTCGACGCCTGTTGCCCACTTGCATCATCTAGTACCATCTCTGCACAGGTCTACAAAATGTAGTTGCGCACACAAGATTTTGTAATTTAGTATCTCTCTGTGTCCATATGTGCGTGCTCGTCAGAGACAGAGCACACCCCGACAGGGTCATCGAACAAACGGGAAAACTGGGCACGGGGGATCGTCGATGCGTTTTGAGCGTCGGTATACGCAAGCAGGAAAATCGCCGTTCGCAGGAATGGCGTTTCGTGCTGCCGACTCCGAAATCCGCAATCCCGACGGTTCGATCGTCTTCAGCATGAAGGGGATCGACGTTCCGGCCGAGTGGTCGGCGGTCGCCGCCGACGTGCTGGCCCAGAAGTATTTCCGCCGCGCCGGGGTGCCGGCCCGCCTCGCCAAGGTGACCGAGCCCGACGTGCCGCAATGGCTGTGGCGCTCCGCACCCGATGAAGCAGCCCTCGCCGAGCTGCCGCAGGCCGAG
>DATGZZ010000355.1:0-2630 GCA_035296945.1 Reyranella sp. | reverse complement strand
CTGCCCACGCGCATGGGCAGCCTCGCCACCGACGCCGACGGGCCGTGGACCCTCGATTCGCCGGTCGGCCAGCACCTGCGCCAGGCCGGCACTGTGCTTTTGGGCAAGACGACCTCGCCGGAATACGGCTGGAAGGGCGTGACCGATTCGGCGCTGTTCGGCGCCACCCACAATCCCTGGAAGATCGGGCGCACGCCGGGCGGCTCGTCGGGCGGCGGCGTGGCGGCCGAGGCGGTCGGCATGGGCAATCTCGCCGTCGGCACCGACGGCGCGGGCTCGGTCCGCATCCCCTGCTCCTTCACCGGCCTGTTCGGCCTGAAGCCCACACAGGCGCGCGTGCCGCTCTATCCGCCCTCGGCGCAAGGCACGCTCTCGCACATCGGGCCGATGACGCGCACCGTGCGCGACGCGGCGCTGATGATGAACGTGATGGCCCGGCCCGATTCGCGCGATCCCTACGGCCGGCCGGACGACGAGGAGGATTATCTCAAGGGCTTCGAGAAGGGCGTGAAGAACCTCCGCATCGCCTACTCGCCCAACCTGGGCTTCGTCGAGAAGGAGAAGATCGACCGCGACGTCGCCCAGGCCGTCGAGAACGCCGTAAAGGTGTTCCGCACGCTGGGCGCCAAGGTGGTCGAGGACTCGCCCGACCTGATGGGGCTCGATCCGCGGCGTATCCTGAACGCGCACTGGCAGTCCAACGTCGCCATCCTGGTCAAGACGTTCGCGCCCGAGAAGCGCGCGCTGATGGATCCCGGGCTGCTGAAGGCCGCCGAGCACGGCGCCAACCTCGGACAGGAGACGGTGGTGACGGCGATCCACCAGCGCCAGCAGGTGGCCGCGATCATGAACGCCTTCATGGCCAAGTACGACCTGCTGCTGACGCCGACCATGCCGATGACCGCCTTCGCAGTGAACGAGAACGCCGCCTGGGGCGGCGACGGCGTCGACATCGGCTGGACGCCGTTCACGCTCACTTTCAACCTGACGCGCCAGCCTGCCGCGACGATCCCCTGCGGCCTCGACCGCGAGGGCCTGCCGATCGGCCTGCAGATCGTGTCGGGCCACGCGCGCGATGCGCTGGTCCTTCGCGCCGCCGCCGCCTACGAGCGCGTCCGCCCGATTCCCGCACCGCCAATGGCGCATCAGATCTAGGCAGCCGTCCAAGACTGTCATCCCGAGCGCAGCGAGGGACCTTTAAGGCAACGAGAAAAGGTCCCTCGCTTCGCTCGGGATGACAGTTTTCGTGTCGCTACAGGTGATCCTTCTGCCCGTACAGCTTGCGGCACTCGTAGGTGAGCTGCGTCGTCCGCTGCTCGGCGCAGTCGCTCTGGCGTTCGATGTAGAGAGCGACGCCGTAGAAGACGAAGGCGCCCAGCACCCAGACCACGAAGGAAACCGTCAGCGCCGCCTCGAACGTGTCGTCGAGCTTGCGGGCGATGCGGCCGCCGGGCGCCAGCGAGGCCACGACGCGCAGGGCAATCAGCGTCAGCGGGAACGTCGCCACGCCGCAGGCCAGGAAGAACAACAGGAGATGCTCAATCGCCATCGCGGGCGGCAAAATGCGGGGGGCGGCCGGGATGGTCAAGAACCTGCGATGGCCGGTCGCGGGTATATAATGCAGCGAGCAGGGAGAGCGCGATGGCGCTGGTGGCGCGCCGCACGGTCATGAAGATGTATCTCGGCGCCGGCATGGTCGCCGGCCTGGCCGGGCTCGCCTATTTGGCGGAAGAACGCGTCGCCCTCGGCCCGACCGACGGCAAGGGTTTCAGGCCCATCCGCTGGCCCTTCCCCGCCGACGCTTGGCCGCCCGGCCGCGCCTGGACCGGCCACGATCTCGACTTCTATGTCCGCCTGAAGTTCGACGTCTGCAGCGACTGTGAGACGGGCGTCGTCAGCGACGAGGCGGTCGACCGCGTGGTCGACATCGACCGCCTCGACCCGCGCTTCGCAGCCGTCGGGCCGGGCAGCCGCATCCGCCTCACCGACCTGTCTGGCCGCAGCCGCCTCTATCGCCACAGGATGCACAACGGCGCGCCGCGGCTCGCCGAGGGCATCGTCGTCGCCTACAGGTGCGACCTGGTGGTCGCCATCGTCGACGGCAACATGGCCGATCCCGACAAGCGCAAGATGGCGCATCGGTTCCTGGAGTCGAACACCGTGCAGGTGTGGGTGAACAAGCAGCTCGAGGGGCGGTAGCGACGCGGTCGACTACCCACCTCTCATATTCCTCTCCCCCGCTAGGGGGAGAGGCTAGGTGAGGGGGAATCGAAGTGCGTAGCCCCCTCACCCAACCTCTCCCCCTAGCGGGGGAGAGGAGCATGAAGGCGAACCGTCAAGGCGCGTTATTCGATATCTCGAAGACGCCGAGAGATCACCGCCGGCACTTCGCCTGCCCGCCCGCCCGGGCGTATGATTGTGCCAATCCGGGAGAAAACACCATGACGCGGCAGGCTCTGCTCATCGTCGGTTTTTTGGTCGCGGCGTTTCCACTGCAGTCCTCCGTTGCCCAGCAACAGAAGGTCGGCGCCCCGCCGGAAGCTTCCAACATGAGGCTGGTCGGCTGGACCGACCTGCAGGCGCGCAGCGCCTACCAGCCCACCATCCATCGCCAGGGCGATCGCTGGATC
>DATGZZ010000354.1:0-7301 GCA_035296945.1 Reyranella sp. | reverse complement strand
CTAAACCTTTCCGGCCTCGGCGCGTCGCTGAGCGGCGCCATCGGCGGCCTTTCCGATACCCCCATCACCGAAGTGGCGATGACGGTGTTCGGCGATCCCGACGTCGTGCCGCTGTGGTTCGGCGAGGGCGACCTCGTGACGCCCGACTTCGTGCGTGACGCCGCGGCCAAGGGCTTGCAGGCGGGCGAGACCTTTTACACGTGGCAACGCGGCATTCCCGAGCTGCGCACGGCGCTGTCGGCCTATACCGAGCGGCTCTACGGCATCAAGTGCCCCACCGACCGCATTTCGGTAACGACCGGCGGCATGCAGGCGATCCTGCTGAGCTGCCAGCTTTTGCTCGATCCCGGTGACAACATCGTGATTGTCTCGCCGATCTGGCCGAACATCACCTCGGCCACGAAGCTGGTGCGCGGCGAGCCGAAGTACGTGGCGCTCGACCGCCAGCCCGACGGCAGCTGGACGCTCGATCTCCAGAAGGTGTTCGACGCGGTCGACGCGCGCACCCGCGCGATCTTCGTCAATTCGCCCGGCAATCCGACGGGCTGGACGATGACGTCGGACGAGCAGAAGGCGCTGCTCGATTTTGCCAGGAAGCGCGGCGTCTGGATCATGGCCGACGAGGTCTATGCCCGGCTGATCTACACGCGCCCCGTCGCACCCTCGTTCCTCGAGCTGGCGGGGCCGGACGATCCGCTGCTCGTGCTCAATTCCTTCTCCAAGCCGTGGGCGATGACGGGCTGGCGCGTCGGCTGGCTGACCCATCCGGCGGCGCTGGGCGATCAGTTCGCCAAGCTGGTGCAGATCAACACCTCGGGCGTGCCGCATTTCCTGCAGCGCGGGGCGATCGCCGCCCTCGAGAAGGGCGACGGCTTCCTTGCCGAGATGGTCGAACGCTGCCGAGCCGGCGGCGAACAGGTGTTCCAGCGCCTGTCGGCGCAGCCGCGTGTCAGGATCGCGCGTCCGGAAGCGGCCTTCTACAACTTCTTCTCGGTCGACGGCGTCACCGACACCATGGCCTTCTGCAAGAAGCTGGCGAAGGACTACAAGGTCGGCCTGGCGCCGGGCGAGGCGTTCGGCCCGGGCGGGCAGGGCAACGTGCGGCTGTGCTTTGCGTCCGGCGCAGAGCGGCTGAGCAAAGGCCTCGACCGCATCGAAGCCGCGATCAAGGCACTATAGATTGCACAAGAGGGGATGACACAGTTGCTGTCATCCCGAGGCCGAAGGCCGAGGGACCTTTGCGCTTGCCTGAAAGGTCCCTCGCTACGCTCGGGATGACAACAGTGTCGGCAACTCCGTCCATCGAAGTGAAGCACCTGCGCAAGCTGTACGGCGAGATCGTCGCAGTTGACGATCTGACCTTCACCGTGCCGCGCGGCGCGGTGCTTGGGCTGCTGGGCGGCAATGGCGCGGGCAAGACCACGACCATCGCCATGCTGCTGGGCCTGCTCGAGCCGACGGCGGGCGACATCCATGTGCTGGGCATCGACATGAAGCGGCGCCGCTATGCCGCCCTGCCGCGCATGAACTTCTCGTCGCCCTATGTCGACCTGCCGCATCGCCTGACGGTGCGCCAGAACCTGCTGTTCTACGGTCGGCTCTATGGCGTGAAGAACGTCGCCAAGCGCATCGACGAGATCGCCGAGCACATGCAGGTGGCACCTTTCCTCGACCGCCAAGCCGGCAAGCTGTCGGCTGGCCAGAAGACCCGCGTGGCGCTGGCCAAGGCGCTCATAAACAAGCCGGACGTCCTGCTGCTCGACGAACCCACGGCCTCGCTCGATCCGGACACGGCCGACTGGGTCAGAAGCTACCTCAAGGGCTATCAGCACGAGACCAACGCCACCATCCTGCTCGCCTCGCACAACATGGGTGAGGTCGAACGGCTGTGCGACGATGTCGTCCTGCTTCAGGCCGGCCGCGTCTTCGATCGTGGCAGCCCGCGCGAGCTGATCGAACGCTTCGGCCGCGACGACATGGAGGAGGTGTTTTTGGACATGGCGCGCGGTCGCGGCCGCGGGCTCGACGGGCTGCACAAGAAGGAGACTGTGTCGTGAGCGGCTCGGCGCAGCGCATCTGGGCCCTGGTGATGCGCCACATCTACATCTGGCGCAGCTCGGTCATGCGACTGGTCGATTCGATTTACTGGCCGGCCGTGCAGATGGTGATGTGGGGATTCATGACGCAGTACCTGCTGCCGCAGGCCTCGTTCGTCGCCCAGGCGGCGGGCGTGTTGCTGTCGGGGCTGCTGCTGTGGGAGGTCGTCGTGCGCGGCAACCTCTCGCTCTCGATCGCCTTCCTGGAAGAGATGTGGTCGCGCAATCTCGGCCATCTGTTCGTGAGCCCGATCCGCTCGTGGGAGATGGCGACCGGCATCATCATCGCCGCCCTGCTGCGCACGCTGCTCGGGCTGGTCCCGGTGTCGCTGATGGCCTGGGCGTTCTTCGGCTACTCGATCTATGCGCTGGGCCTGCCGCTGATCGCCTTCTTCGCCATCCTGCAGATGTTCTCGTGGTCGATCGGGCTTGCCATGTCCGGCATGATCATGCGGGTCGGCCAGAGTGCCGAGAGCTTCGCCTGGGCCGCCGTCTTCATCCTGCTGCCGGTGAGCGGCGTCTACTACCCGGTGTCCGTGCTGCCATACTGGATGCAGGTGATCTCCTGGGGCCTGCCGCCGGCCTATGTCTTCGAGGGCATGCGCGCCATCCTGGCCGAGCAGACGGTGCACTGGGACATGCTCGGCATCGCCTTCCTGCTGTCGGTCGTCTACCTGATCGTGGGCTTCCAGATCTTCCAGTGGTTCTTCCGCCTGTCGCGCCGCGCGGGGTCGTTGCTCGGCCAGGGCGAGTGAGCATGGCTTGATTGTCGATGTCCGAGTTCGGAGGTGAGGGATGGTGAAGAAGGTCTTCGTGTCTGCCGCGATCGCATTGGCTGCCGCCGCCTGCCAAACCCAGCAGAATCAACCGCAACCCGACGTCTGGTCGGCCAACTACAATGTGGCGTTCGACGTGATGGTGGCCTGCCTGGCCGCGCCGCCGACGGGCGCCTTCCAGGTCTACGCACCAGCCTATCCAGAGGCGGGGCGGGCCAGGATCGTGTTCATTCCCGCCAACACGCCGCAGGCGCGCTCGGAATACATCGTGACCCAGATGGTGGGCAACAACAGCATGGTGAGCTGGAAGCGCTTCGGCAGCATCCGCGGCCTCGACTGGCTCGACGGCGAGGCCCGCAAGCGCGCCGACGCCTGCGCCGGCATGTGATCTCTGGGAGCGCGGGCCTCCGGCCCGCTTACGCGCATTCACATGCGCGCTTGATCATGATGCGGGCCAGAGGCCCGCGCTCCCAGCTAAGGCGCGTTCAAGATCGCCTGGCATGCCGCCGGCAGCTTCGGCCGGTAGGGCTGCTGCGGGGTGCCGGGCGGCGGCAGGCGCACCGGCGGTTTGGTGAACCAGACATCGAGCTGCTCGCCGCAGCCGTCGTCGGCATAGTAGCCGGCCTGCGCCTGGCACTGCGGATTGCCGGGCGGGCAATGCATGCGCACATGGAAATGCTCGTCATGGCCGACCCAGACGACGATCTTGTTCAGCCACGAGCGGTTGCCGGTCACGGTCTGGCAGAGGCGCTGCTTGATCCATTTGTTGGCGAAGATGCGATCGACGCCGGGCGAGCTCGCGGCCAGGCGCAGGAGCGCCACGTGCTGGTCGGTGAACACGGTGTCGTCGATGCCATCGTCGGCGGCGCGCACCAGCGAGCGCAGGCGCGGATTCTCGCGCTCAGCCGGCGCTCGGCGTGCCCCGGGCTGACGCTCGAACCAGATGTCGACGTCGAGCCCGAGCTGGTGGCTGGCGTGGCCGAAACTCATTGGCCCGCCGCGCGGCTGGCCGATATCGCCGATATAGAGCGGCGCCTGGCCCGCGGCGCGCACCTGCTCGCTGAAGCGCTTGACGAAGTCGATGGTGACCGGCTGGCCCCAGTAACGGTTGCGGCTGACGCGGATCGCTTCGTATCCCGGTCCGTCCAGCGGCAGGGCCTGGGCGCCCTGCAGGCAGCCCGCGGTGTAGAAGCCGATCGATTGCGCCGGCCCGGGCGCCGGCGTCGTCACCTGGCTCCAGTCCTGCGCCGCCGCGGCGAAGGTGCCGAGCATGGCCGCGAGCAGCGAAACCACGAAACGCGTCATCTTGTTGGCACGATACCCGCCCGCTAAGACTTTGCCCATGGCCGACTACGCCAACATCAAGCTCGAACGCGACGGCGCGGTGGCGCGGCTGATGCTGAACCGGCCGGAGCGGCGCAACGCCCTTACGCACGCCATGATGCTGGAGCTCGAGGACGCCTTTGCCGGATTGCGCCAGGACAATCGCTGCCGCGCCCTGGTGATCCGCGGCGCCGGCGGCCACTTCTGTGCCGGCGGTGACCTCGATGCCATGGCCGTCATGCCGCCCAAGCCCGCGAACGGCGCCGCTGATCCGCTGGTCGCGGCCTATCGTCAGTTCGGCGATGCGCTGCTGGCGTTGAACGAGCTGCCGCAGGTCACCATCTCGATCGTCGAAGGTTCCGCGGTGGGCGGCGGCTTCGGCATGGCGTGCTGCTCCGACGTGGTCATCCTGCATGAGAGCGCGGGCTTTGGCATGCCCGAGCCCAAGGTCGGCTTCATCCCCTCGCAGATCATTCCCTTCGTGGTCCGCCGCGTCGGCGAGGGCGCGGCACGCGACCTCGCCGTCACCGGCCGCGTGATCGACGGCAGAGAAGCGCACCGGCTGGGCATCGGCCGGCACTTCTGCGCCAACACCGCCGAGATCAACCGCACCCTGAAGGCCGTGCTCGACGACGTGCTGCGGCTCGAGCCCGAGGCCGTCGCAGCCGTCAAGCGTCTGGTGCTGAGTTCTGCCACGAGGGATGATCGTGCCGTGCTCGACGATGCCGCCGAAACGCTGGTCGGCCTGCTGCGCCGGCCGCAGGCGGCGGCGGGCATCCGTCATTTCATGGCCAAGACGCCGCCGCCCTGGACTAGGGAATAGGGGCGAAGGAACAAGGGTAGGGAGCAGCGATGCGCAATTATCGCCATATCGAGGTCAGGCCGATCGTCGGCGCGCTCGGCGCCGAGCTGCACGGCGTCGACATGTCGCGCGATCTCGAGGACGACGTGGTGGGCGAGGTGCGCCAGGCCTTCCTCGATCATCTCGTGATCTTCCTGCGCGATCAAAACGTGACGCCGCAGCAGAACGTGGCCTTCGCCCGCAAGTTCGGCGAGCTGATCAAGTACCCGCAGCTCGACGGCTTGCCCGAAGCGCCGTTCATCACCGCGGTGGTCAAGCTCGAGAACGAGCGCCACAACTTCGGCGGCCTCTGGCACTCCGACACCACCTACCTCGAGATTCCGCCGATGGGCAGCATGCTGCTGGCGCGCGAGGTTCCGCCCTATGGCGGCGACACCGTGTTCGCCAATCAGTACCTGGCCTACGAGGCGCTCTCGGAAGGGCTGAAGGCAACGCTCGACGGGCTGATCGGGGTCAGCAGCTCGACCAAGGCGGAGGTCAGCAAGACGCGCGAGGACCGGCTGAAGGCGGCCGGCAAGGAAAGCAAGGCGCTGACGGCCGAGCATCCAATCGTGCGCACGCATCCCGAGACCGGCCGCAAGGCGCTCTACACGTCGAGCGCGCACACGTCCCACATCAAGGGATGGAGCGAACGGGAGAGCCTGGCGCTGCTGGAGTTCCTGTGGGAACACCAGGTCCGGCCCGAGTTCACCTGCCGCTTCCGCTGGGAGACCGGCTCGCTCGCCTTCTGGGACAACCGCTGTGCGATGCACAACGCCATCAACGACTATCACGGTCATCGGCGGGTCATGCATCGGATCACGCTGGCAGGTGATAAGCCGAGGTAAAGCGTACCACCTCACCCTGAGGAGCGGCCCAACGGGCCGCGTCTCGAAGGGTGGGCAACAGCATGGCAGGTTGCCCACCCTTCGAGACGCATCGCTTCGCGATGCTCCTCAGGGTGAGGTCATTCTGTTTCCGGCCTCTTCGGAGAGAAACATGTCCGACTTCGGCGGCCTGCTGGCCGTTTTCGTCCTCGTCGTCGCCAACGGCTTCTTCGTCGCCGCCGAATTCTCGCTCGTCGCCGTGCGCCGCAGCCGGGTGATGGAGCTGGTAGCCGCCAAGCGGATGAACGCCAAGGCGCTCGAGCACGCCCTCGACAATCTCGACTCCAACATCGCGGCCACCCAGCTCGGCATCACCATCTCGTCGCTGGCGCTGGGCTGGATCGGCGAACCGGCGATCGCCCATCTGATCGAAGCGCCGCTGGCCCGCGTCGCCGGTTCCTTTGCCGGCATCAGCGCTTTTGCCATCGCCGTCGCGCTCTCGTTTGTCATCATCACGGCGCTGCACATCGTGCTGGGCGAGCTCGCGCCCAAAAGCCTCGCCCTGCAGCGCAGCGAAGGGACCGCTCTTTGGGTCGTCCGGCCGCTCGGCCTGTTCCGCTGGCTGCTGAGCCCGGCAATCACCGTGCTGAACGGCCTCGGCAACCTCGTCCTGCGCCTCTTCGGCCTTCGGCCGGGCACGGGCGAGGCCTCGCTGCATTCGGCCAGCGAGCTGAAGCTGATCATCGCCCAAAGCCAGGAGGGGGGGCTGCTGCAGGAGGCGCAGGAGGAGATCGTCGCGCGGACACTCGACATCGGCAAGAGGGTGGTCGGCGAGATCATGACGCCGCGCACTGAAATCGACTGGATCGACATCAATGACGACCGCGAAGCAATACGCCGGGTGGTGATCGAAAGCAGCCATGCCGAGCTGCTGGTCGGACGCGGCAGCATCGACGAGATCGTCGGCGTGGTCGCCAAGAAGGATCTCCTGGGGCAGGTGCTCGCCGGCCGGGAGCTCGATCCGGTCGCGGTTGTGGGCGAACCGCTTCTGATCCATGAGGGTGTGCTGATCTTCGAGGTGCTGGAGCTCTTCAAGCAGGCGCCGGTGCGGGTGGCTGTCGTCGTCGACGAGTATGGCGGCCTCGAAGGCATCGTCACGCAAGCCGACCTGCTGGAGGCGCTGGCGGGCGACCTGCCCGACGACGAGGGCGATACGCCCGACATCGTGGAGCGCGGCGATGGCTCCCTGCTGGTCGACGGCATGGCGCCGGTGAACGGGGTCCTCGGCCGCCTCGATCTCAGTCTGCGCCCCCATCATACGGGCTTCCACACCATCGCGGGCTTTGTCCTGGCCGAGCTTGGCCGATTGCCCGCGACTGGCGATAGCTTCGGCTACGACGGCTGGCGCTTCGAGGTCGTCGACATGGACGGCCGGCGA
>DATGZZ010000353.1:0-9533 GCA_035296945.1 Reyranella sp. | reverse complement strand
GCGTCGATCGTGCCCTTCTCCAGCGCCGGATAGATTTCGCCGCCCGGAATCTGCTGGGCCACCACGCCCAGCTTGCCCAGGATCTGGCCGGCGAAGCCACCGACGCGGAACTTCAGGCCCTTGAGGTCATCGACGGTCTTGATCTCCTTGCGGAACCAGCCGCCCATCTGCGCGCCCGTGCCGCCCATCATGTGGCCGACGACGCCGTAGTCCTTGTAGAACTCGGCCATCGCCTCGCGGCCGCCGCCATGCATCCACCACGCCACGTGCTGGCGGCTGTTCAGGCCGAACGGCACGGCCGTGTCGAAGGTGAAGGTGATGTCCTTGCCGATGTAGTAGTAGGCCGCGGTCTGGCCGATCTCGACCGTGCCATTCTGCACGGCGTCGAGCACCTGGAAGCCCGGCACGATCTCGCCCGAGGCGAACGGCGTGATCTTGAACTTGCCGTCGGTCAGCTCGCCGACGCGCCGGCAGAACAGCTCGGCACCGCCAAACAGGGTGTCGAGCGACTTGGGGAAACTCGACGTCAGACGCCATTTCAACTCCGGCAGGCCCTGCGCCAGGGCCGGTGCCGCCACCGTCGTGGCGGCTGCTGCCCCCACACCAGCAGTCTTCAGGAACTTGCGACGCTGCATGTCATCCCTCCCTAGGATCGTTTTTTGGTTCGGTACGCTTTACTCCTTTGTCTCACTTAACCGTCTGAGCGGCGGTGAAGGCGAAGTTCTCGTAGGTCAGCTCCGACACCCGGAACCACAGGTATTGCTCGTCGCGGAACGCCTTCCAATGGTCGTAGACCTTCTTGAACTTGGCGTTCTTGGACGAGAACTCGTCGTACAGCTCGTGCGTGGCCTTCCACGCCGCGGCCAGCACCTCGCGCGGATATGGCTTGAGCTGCGTGCCGGCCGCCACCAGACGGCGCAGCGCCTGCGGGTTCTGCGTGTCGTAGCGGGCCATCATGTCGCCGTTCACGTCGGCCGCGGCGGTCTCGACAGCCATTTTGTAGGACGCCGGCAGCGCATCCCAATGCTGCTTGCCGATGATCAGCGAGATCTGCGTGCCCGCTTCCCAGAAGCCCGGGTAGTAGTAGAAGGGCGCCACTTTGTAGAAGCCGAGCTTCTCGTCGTCGTACGGTCCCACCCACTCGGCACCGTCGATCGCGCCACGCTCGAGCGATGGATAGATCTCACCGCCGGCGATCTGCTGCGGCACTGCGCCGAGCTTGGCCCAGATCTGGCCGCCGATGCCGGGAATGCGCATCTTGAGGCCCTTGAGGTCGTCGAGCGTCTTGATCTCCTTGCGAAACCAGCCGCCCATCTGCACGCCGGTGTTGCCCGCCGGCATCGGCACGGCGTTGTAGTCGGCCATGAACTCGCGCATGAGCTGCAGGCCGCCGCCATGCAGCATCCAGGCATTCTGCTGGCGCGCGGTGAGCCCGAACGGCACGCCGGCGTCGAAGCCGAAGGTGAGGTCCTTGCCGACGAAGTAGTAGGACGCCGTATGGCACATCTCGACGGTGTTGTTCTGCACCGCATCGAGCGCCTGCAGCGCCGGCACGATTTCGCCCGGCGCGAACACGCGGATCTGGAACTTGTTGTCGGTCAGGACCGCCACTTTCCTGGCGATCGTCTCGGCGCCGCCCCACAGCGTGTCGAGCGACTTGGGGAAGCTCGACGTCAGTCGCCACTTGAGCTCCGGCATCGATTGCGCAAGGGCCGGCGCCGCGAGCGTGCTCGCGGCGCCACCGATGCCGGCGGTTGTGAGGAATTTCCGCCGTCTCATGTGGGTTCTCCTATCCCAGCTTGTTGGCGGCCGACTGGCGCGCCATGAAGCTGTCGAAGGTGAACTCGGCAACGCGGAACCACAGGATCTCCTCGTTGCGGAACGGCTTCCAGTTCTCGTAGACCTTCTTGAACTTCGGGTTCTTCGCCGAGATCTCGGCGTAGAGCTCGTTGGAGGCGTTGAAGGCGGCTTCCATGACCGACTGCGGGAACGGCATCAGCTTGGTGCCGGCCGCCATCAGCTCGCGCAGTGCCTTGGGATTCTCCGCATCGTACTTGGAGAGCATCAGCGCCTGCGCCCTGGCCGCTGCCAACTGGATGACGGTCTGATACGCCTTGGGCAGCTCGTTCCACTTGGTGAGGTTGACGTAGGCCGAGGTCTGCGGTCCGCCTTCCCACCAGCCGGGATAGTAGTAGTACGGCGCGATCTTGTTGAAGCCGAGCTTCTGGTCGTCGTAGGGGCCGACCCATTCGGCGGCATCGATCGTGCCCTTCTCCAGCGCCGGATAGATGTCGCCGCCGGCGATCTGCTGCGGCACCGAGCCCAGCTTGGCGCAGACCATGCCGGCGATGCCGGCGATGCGGAACTTCAGGCCCTTCATGTCTTCGGGGCTCTTGATCTCCTTGCGGAACCAGCCGCCCATCTGTGCGCCGGTGTTGCCGCAGGGGATCGAGATCGTGTTGTAGTCCTTGTAGACCTCAGCCAGCAGCTCGCGGCCGCCACCCCAGTTCATCCACGCCTCCTGCTGGCGCGCGTTCATGCCGAACGGCAGCGTGGTGTCGAAGGCCAGCGTCGGGTCCTTGCCGATGTAGTAGGTGCCGGCCGAGTGGCCCATCTCGACGGTGCCGTTCTGCACGGCGTCGAGCACCTGCAGGCCGGGCACGATCTCGCCCGCCGCGAAGATGCGGACCTGGAACTTGTTGTCCGTCGCCTCGGCGATGAACTTGGTGAAGTTCTCGCCAGCGCCGTACAGCGTGTCGAGCGACTTGGGGAAGCTGGAGGCCAGCCGCCACTTGAGTTCGGGCATCGATTGGGCGATGGCGGGTGCCGCGAGCGTGCTCGCGACCGCGACGGCGCCACCGCCGACACCGGCAGTGCGCAGGAATTTCCGACGTTGCATGCTTTTCACTCCCAGAAACGTTTTTTTGTTTGCCTGCCGGGATTCCACCCGGCGGAATCAAGCCTGCCATGCGCAGGGCCAATGCGCAAAGAAAAAGCCCCGCCGAAGCGGGGCTTTTCCGACCGTCTGAAGCGGCCTTTTGGGGCTATAGCTTGTTGGCGGCCGACTGGCGCGCCATGAAGTTGTCGAAGGTGTTCTCGGCCACCCGGAACCACAGGACCTCCTCGTTGCGGAAGGGCTTCCAGGAGTCGTAGACCTTCTTGAACTTGGGGTTCTTGGCGATGGTCTCGGCGTAGAGCTCGTTGGCGGCGTTGAAGCAGGCCTCCATCACCGACTGCGGGTAGGGCAGGAACTTGGTACCGGCCGCCACCAGCTCGCGCAGCGCCTTGGGGTTCTGGGCGTCGTACTTGGCGACCGACCAGCTCACCGTGTCGCCGGCGGCGGCGGCAATCGCCTCCTTGTACATGGCCGGCAGCGCTGCGAAGGCCTTGTCACCGCAGTACAGCGAGAGGGCCGCGGCACCTTCCCACCAGCCGGGGTAGTAGTAGTACGGCGCCACCTTGTTGAAGCCGAGCTTCTGGTCGTCGTACGGGCCGACCCATTCGGCGGCATCGATCGTGCCCTTCTCCAGCGCCGGGTAGATCTCACCGCCGGCGATCTGCTGCGGCACGACGCCGAGCTTGGCCATCACCTGACCGGCGAAGCCGCCGATGCGCATCTTCACGCCCTTCATGTCCTCGGGGCTCTTGATCTCCTTGCGCCACCAGCCGCCCATCTGGGCACCGGTGTGGCTCATCAGGAAGGAGGTCATCTTGTATTCCTTGTAGAACTCGCGCATCAGCTCGAGTCCGCCACCGAAATACACCCAGGCATTGTGCTGGCGCGTATTGAGGCCAAACGGGATCGCGGTGTCGAAGGCGAAGGTCGGATCCTTGCCGACATAGTAGTACGAGGCGGTGTGGCCGCACTCGACGGTCTCATTCTGCACGGCATCGACGACCTGCAGGCCGGGGACGATCTCACCCGCGGCGAAGACGCGGATCTGGAACTTGTTGTCGGTGAGGGCAGCGACCCGCTTGGCGAAGAACTCGCCGGCGCCATAGATCGTGTCGAGCGACTTGGGGAAGCTCGAGGCCAGACGCCACTTCACTTCGGGCATCGACTGGGCGACGGCCGGCGCGGCGAGCGTGCCGGCGACGGCTACGGCACCACCACCCACACTGGCGGTGCGCAGGAACTTGCGACGTTGCATTGAAGTATTCTCCTGGAAGACTGTGCTGCCACCCTCCCGGCGGCGGGCGTTTATGGCACTTCCCCGAAACTGGCAAAAGCGGCCAAAGCCAGCGGCCAGAAGCCGCGTCCCGCACGCTCAGTGCATGAAGATCAGGATAAGAGCCAGCGTGCCGATGGCGATGCGGTACCAGGCGAACACGCCGAAGCCGTGCCGGCTGATGAAGCGCACGAACGGCCGCACCACGAGCAGCGCACAGACAAAGGCGGTGAGGAAGCCGATGGCGATCGTGCCGCTGCCGTGCCAGTCGAGCGACGACCAGTTCTTGTAGAGGTCGTAGACCGAGGCGCCGATCATGGTCGGCATGGCGAGGAAGAAGGAGAACTCCGCCGCCGCCGCCCGATCCACCCGGAAAACCCGCGCGCCCATGATGGTGGCGCCGGCGCGGCTCACGCCCGGGATCATGGCCAGGCACTGGCACAGTCCGATCAGGAGCGCCGTCTTGAGGTCGATCTCCTCGAGCGATTTGATGCGCGGGCGCCGGGCGTAGCGCTCGATCACCAGGATGGCGATGCCGCCCACGATCAGCGCCACCGCCACCACCTTGGGATCGAACAGCACCGACTTGATGTACTTGTGCGCGGCCACGCCGATCACGGCCGCCGGCAGGAAGGCAACGATGATCGCGGCCGCGAAGCGCAGCGACACCGGCTCGCGCTTCAAGACACCCTGCACCGTCGTCCAGATCTTCACGCGATAGAGCAAGCAGACGGCGAGGATCGCGCCGAGCTGGATCACGATCTCGAACACCTTGCCCGGCGGCCCCTGGAAGCCCAGCAACTCCTCGGCGAGGATGATGTGTCCCGTCGAGGACACCGGCAGGAACTCGGTCAGGCCCTCGACGACGCCGATCAGCACCGTCTTCCAGATCAGCGTCAGGTCCATTCGATCAGTCCTTGAAGCGCTTGGCGCGAGGCCATCCTTTTTCGGGCATCCGGCCCGCCTGGGCGCGCTCGCCGCGCCAGAACTTCAGCTCGCCCGCCGGGATGACGCGGTTGGCCCACGCCAGGCCGTCCGCGATCCGGAAGGCCTGCGCGTCCGACAGCCGATCGGCCTTGGACTTCTGCAGGGTCACGCCGCGGCCGCGGCCCATTTCCGGCACCTGCTCCATCGGGAAGATCAGGAGCTTGCGGCCTTCGCTCAGAGCAGCGATCGAATCGGCCCCTTCCGGCACGACGGCGAAGGCCTGCGCCTTCTCCTTGTCGGCGAGGTTCAGAACCTGCTTGCCGTTCTTGGTCTGCGCCACGACCTCGTCCTCGGGCACGATGAAGCCGCGGCCGGCATCCGAGGCGACCAGGAACTTGCGCCCGCCCCTCAGCACCTCGAGCGTCACGATATCCTGCTCGTTGCCGAGCTCGATCATGAGCCGGATCGGCTCGCCATGGCCGCGCGCGCTCGGCAGCTTGTCGCAGCCCAGGGTGTAGAAGCGGCCGTTGGTGCCGAACACCAGGACCTTGTCGGTCGACTGGGCGTGGACGGCAAAGCGCGGGCCGTCGCCTTCCTTGTACTTCAGCTCGCCCGCGGCCTTGTCGTCTAGATGGCCCTTGGCGGCGCGGATCCAGCCCTTGTCCGAGCACACGATGGTGACGGGCTCGCGCTCGACGAAGTCCTCGACCGCATGCTCGACCTCGGCCGGCGCATCGGCGAGCTCGGTGCGGCGGCGGCCGAGGGGCGTCTTGCCGCCGAACTTGCGCTTGGTCTCCTGCACCTCGTCGGCGATCTTGCCCCACTGCAGCTTCTCGTCCTTGAGGAGCGCCTTGAGGTCCTTGCCCTCCGCCGTGAGCTTCTTGTGCTCGCCCTTGATCTCGAACTCTTCCAGCCGGCGCAACGCGCGCAGCCGCATGTTGAGGATGGCCTCGGCCTGCAGGTCGCTGAGCTTGAAGGCCTTGATCATCTTGGGCTTGGGTTCGTCCTCCTCGCGGATGATCTTGATCAGCTTGTCGAGGTTCAGATAAGCGATCAGGTAGCCGTCGAGGATCTCCAGCCGCCGCTCGATCTCGGCCAGCCGAAACGTCGAGCGCCGCACCAGCACTTCGCGGCGATGGTCGAGGAAGGCCTGCAGCGCCTCGCGCAGATCCATGACGCGCGGCGTGTTGTCCTTGTCGAGGACGTTGAGGTTGAGCGGAAAGCGGATTTCCAGGTCGGTCTGCCGGAAGAGCTGCTCCATCAAGAGCTCGGCCGGCACCTGGCCGGTGCGCGGCTCGAGCACGATGCGCACATCGTCGGCCGATTCGTCGTGGACGTCCTCGAGGATCGGCAGCTTCTTGGCGTTGATGATCTCGGCGATGCGCTCGATCAGCTTGCCCTTCTGCACCTGGTAGGGGATCTCGGTGACGATGATCCGGTACTGGCCGCGCGGCAGCTCTTCCTTCTCCCATTTGGCGCGCAGGCGGAAGGCACCGCGGCCGGTCTTGTAGGCCTCGACGATCGCCTCGCGCGGCTCGACCAGGATGCCGCCGGTCGGGAAGTCTGGTCCTTTGACCAGATCGACCAGGGTATCGATGCGGGCGTTGGGCGTCTTGATCAGGTGCAGCAGCGCATCGCAGAGCTCGCCGGCATTGTGCGGCGGGATCGAGCAGGCCATGCCGACGGCGATGCCGGCGGCGCCGTTGGCCAGAAGGTTGGGGAAGCCGCCGGGCAGCACGATCGGCTCCTCGGTCGAGCCGTCATAGTTGGGGCGGAAGTCGACGGCGTTCTCGTCGATGCCGGCCAACAGCGCCTCGGCGACCTCGGTGAGTCTGGCCTCGGTGTAGCGCATGGCGGCGGGGTTATCGCCGTCGATGTTGCCGAAGTTGCCCTGCCCTTCGATCAGCGGATAGCGGGCGGCGAATTCCTGGGCGAGACGCACCAGGGCGTCGTAGATCGACTGGTCGCCGTGCGGGTGATACTGGCCGATCACGTCGCCGACCACGCGCGCGCTCTTCTTGAAGGCGCTGTTGGGGTCGAGCCGCAGCTGACGCATGGCATAGAGCAGCCGGCGATGGACCGGCTTCAGGCCGTCGCGCACGTCGGGCAGCGAGCGCGCCATGATCGTGCTGAGCGCATAGGAGAGGTAGCGCTCGCTCAGCGCATCTCCGAACTGCACGGGCTTGACCGATGCCAGCGGAACGACGTTGGTGCTGCGTTTTGCCATTTACGACTTCAGAGGGGATGGACCGCGGTTGGCCCGCAGCCTTGGTGTTGGCACCCTGTCATCCCGAGCGTAGCGAGGGACCTTTGCGGCCGCAGAAAGTTCCCTCACTACGCTCGGGATGACAGGGAGAGCGTTTCCATAAATCTCGCCCGCGCGGCAGGCAAGGGCTTGTTGTGTGGCCAAAAGACGTGCCGCTCGAGGAAATAGCCCGTCAAATCGAGGCCTTTGCGCAGCTCCTCGTTGTCGGCCGGCAGGCCGCCGGTGGACAAAAAGGCCGGCAATTCGATCAGCTTCTCCTTGTAGGGCGCGGCGGCGGCGGCGCTCACGGCGCGGCCGGTCCTGGGCGAGACGTAGGCCAGGTCCTCGGTGGCCCCGGTCGCCGCACACTTTGTGAGATCGAGGCCGAAGCCCAGCTCCTGCAGGAGCCCGAGCTCCAGCCGCACGTAGATCACGGGCCAGCCGGGATGATCGAATGCGCCCAGCAGGGCGGAGAAGCCGTCGAACATCGCCGGATGCGGCTCGCGTTCGGGCAAGGCGGCATCGAGCACGGCGCAGGCGGCACTCAGCCCCGCGAGCTGTGCCGCGTCGTCGAGCGCGCGCGCCGCATGCGCCTCGCGCAGTTCGCCGGCAAAGTTGCCGAGCTGCTCGGCCAGCCGCGCCCGCCAGCTCACCTCGACGAGGTTGCCCAGCTGCCAGGTCGGCCGCGCACGGCGTGAGCCACCGCCTGGCACGAATCCGGCGTGGCGGCCGTGCGCCTGCGTCAGCAGCGCCACGACCATCCCGCCCTCGCCGTGCGCCCGTGCCGACAGAACGATGCCCTGGTCGGTCCATTCCATGACGCCGTGTATGACGGCTTTGGCGATGGAGTGCTAGGCGCCGGGCACCATCAGCTCCGCCGGCGGCGACGCGACGAACTGAAACCAGGATCGCTTTCGCACTCTGTCGCAGAATCTTCGTCCAATTCCTTGTTCCGTCTGCCCAATGGACCGTCGCTAACGGCAATTGCCTGTCGCATGGATCGCGACATGCGCGACACTGCCTTTCGGCCTCTGGCACCTCGTCACGGTGATTTTGATGGACCTTGGTGCATGCACTGCAGTCAGTGGTGCTCGAGGTTTCCAAGGTTTCCGAAGACCTCCCTTGTGGACGAAGGAAGCCGACGCCCCTATCGGTTGGGCCGCTGCCGAATGCAGATGAATTACGCTACTTTTCGCTGCATCGGCCGATGCCCGACAAGCCATTGAATCTACGCCTCTTTTGAATTTCGCTATTTTCGCTGGTCATTTCGCGTCCCCGTCTCGTTTCTCACACTCTCGCATTGCCGCCGGCTGTTGTGGATCGGATAAACGATGCATAGGCGACAGACGCTAGACTCTACTTACAACCTCTGTGCTTGTCAATAACTATAGTCACTAACAACAATCACAATGTCCCCGCCGGCGATGGCGCGTTTCGTTTTTGCGACTTTTGGCGCTCCAGAAGGGGGTCCCTATCGCGGGCCGACGCCGCCGTCATACCAAGGCTTGTGCAGCCCGATCCGACTGCTGGCCGTGCCGTCAATGACGAGCTCAACGTCCGCTCCCACCGTCATTGGTGCTGCCAGTTGGCCGACAGCGCGGGCGCCAGGTTTGCGGCCAGTTCCGGCGGCAGCGTTGTCTGACCCGATGCCGGCGGAGTGAACGACGCCATCGCCTCGACGAGCTGCTCGATCGCGGCATCGCCGATCGTGTAGCCGTCGCCCGCCGTGACCTGGTTGGCATGGTTGGCCGAGGCGGCATACCAGCCGGCTACGGTCACCGCCTGGCCCTCGCCGATGACCGACATTACGAGATCATCGCCGGTGCGGGCGAACCAGAGCTGCTCGTGGGTCACGCTGCTGCCGAAGGCGACCGTGTCGGCGCCGTCGCTCGCAGAGGCATGGATGACGTCATTGCCGTCGCCGCGCAGGATGGCGAAGGTGTCGTTGCCGGCGCCGCCGGTCAGCACGTCGTTGCCGCCGCCGCCGACCAGGGTGTCGTTGCCATTGCCCGCCGTCAGAGTATCCGCGCCGCCGCCGCCTTCGAGGGTGTTGTCTCCCCCGCTGGCCGTGAGCGTGTCGCCACCGCCGCCGCCGCGCAGCGTGTTGCCGTCGCCGGCGACATCGAGCGTCACGCCGCCGTCGGCTGCCCGTACCGTGTTGTTGTCGCCTGTCGCCATGAGCATCGCCGCCT
>DATGZZ010000352.1:0-2996 GCA_035296945.1 Reyranella sp. | reverse complement strand
ATCGGCTCGGTGCGCGACGTCATTCACGCCCCGCGCCATCCCTACACCGTGGGCCTGATGGGCTCCATTCCCAAGCTCGGCACCCGGCAGGAGCGGCTGATGCAGATCGAGGGCGCGATGCCGCGCCTCAACGCCATCCCGCCGGGCTGCGCCTTCAACCCGCGCTGCACCTTCCGCGGCCAGCGCTGCCTGGTCGAGCGCCCGAACCTGATGTCGGCGGGGGCGAGCCGCGCCGCCTGCTGGCTGCACGATCGCGGCGGCGTTGGCGCCCCGGTGGTCAAGGAGCTGGTCGATGCCTGACGCTTCGCCGACGGGCGCCACGAACCAGTTCGTCAAGATCGAGGGCCTGAAACGCTACTTCGACGTCTCGGCGCCCTGGCTGGTGCGCGCGCTGGAGGGCCGGCCGCGCCAGATCGTGCAGGCGGTCGACGGCATCGACATCGAGATCGCCAAGGGCGAGACCTTCTCGCTGGTGGGCGAATCGGGCTGCGGCAAGTCGACGGTGGCCCGCCTGGTGGTCGGCCTCTACCCGCCGACCGCGGGATCGATCGAGTTCGACGGCAACGACATGGCCGGCCCGCGCAGCCGCGCCGACATGGCGGCCCTCAGGCGGCGCATGCAGATGATCTTCCAGGACCCGTATGCCAGCCTCAATCCGCGCTGGCGCGTGTTCGACATCGTCGCCGAACCGATCCGCGCCTTTGGTCTGGCCAAGGACAAGGCCGATCTGGAGAACCAGGTCGGCGAGCGCCTGCGCCAGGTGCGGCTGACACCGGCCGACGGCCGCAAGTATCCGCACGAGTTCTCCGGCGGCCAGCGCCAGCGCATCTCGATCGCCCGCGCGCTGGCGAGCCATCCGGAATTCCTGGTGTGCGACGAGCCCACGTCGGCGCTCGACGTCTCGGTGCAGGCGCAGATCCTGAACCTGATGGTCGACCTGCAGCGCCGCCTGCAGCTCACGTATCTCTTCATCAGTCACAACCTCGCGGTCGTCTATCACATCTCGACGCGCGTGGGCGTGATGTACCTCGGCCGCCTGGTCGAGGTGGCGCCGACCGACACGCTGTTCACGCGTCCCAAGCACCCCTACACGCGGATGCTGCTGGACACGATCCCCGACCTCGACATGACCGGCCGGCAACGCGCGCCGGTAGCGGGCGAGGTGCCGAGCCCGATCAACCCGCCCACGGGCTGCACCTTCCATCCGCGCTGCCCCTTCGCCAACGAGCGCTGCAAGGTCGAACGGCCGCTGGCGCTGCCGATCGAAGGCGGCACGGTGGCGTGCCACGCGATCGAGGAAGGGCGGCTCGGCGTGGAAGAACGGACGTACGCAGGAAGAAGCGCGGCTTAGAGCCTTAGCCCGCGCTCATGTTCCTCTCCCCCGTTAGGGGGAGAGGCTAGGTGAGGGGGCTTCGAAAGCTCGTGCAACCCCCTCACCCAACCTCTCCCCCTAGCGGGGGAGAGGAGCATGATGTGTGAGGAGGAAATGAATCCGCGTTTCGCGCTTCACACCCGCATGTAGCCTTCGAGCTCGTTGGCCGCGAAGGCCAGCACCTTGTCCATCGGCTCGTTCCTGAGGGCGTAGCGCACCACCATCTGGGTCTGCAGCCCATGCCGGTAGATCTGGACGGCGATCTTGTGCGGCGCGGGCGCCGCGGCGATCGACAGGATCTGGTGGTTGTACGGGTTGGAGTAGTGATAGAGCGTGCCCTTGGGCGGCCCTTCCTCGGCCCACACTTTCAGGGTCGTCAGATTGGCGAACGCCGGATTGTCGTAGCCGGCGCTGGCTTTCACCATCGACTCGATCGCCTCTGCCTGTGACAGGGCGGTCAGCAGGCTCTTTGCCGCGCTCTGGTTCTTGCTGAAGGTCCAGATTCCCCAGAACCCTGTCGTGAACGGGCCGTACCGTCCGGCAGGGCCGGCGGCCATGCCGTGATGCCATGTCTGCTCGGCGACTTCCGGCCGGTCGCGCCGCGCCACGGCCCAGGCGCTGGGCGGGTTCATGATCAGCGCCGTCTTGCCCGCGACGAACATCTTGTTGTTGCTGGCGTCGTCCCACGACGGCGCATCCGGCGGCAGGTAGGCTGCGAGCTGCTTCCAGTACTCGAGCGCCTTCTTGACGTTTTCGCTCTTGACCGTGATCTCGCCCTTGGCGTTCACCAGCTCCGCCCCGAAGCTCTGGAAGATGGCGCCGCAGGTGTCGACGGAATCGGCCGTCGTGCCGAGGCCGATGCCGAACGGGAAGCCCGCCTTGTGGCAGTCGGCCGCCGCCTTCAGGAAGGTGTCGAGCGTCCAGTTGTCCGCCTTGGGTGGCGCACCGGCCGGATACATGGCCTGGACGTCAATGCCGGCGTGCTGTTTCAGGAGGTCGATGCGCGACGTCGGTCCCTTGAACTGGGCGCCCGGCGTTGCCGGCACGCCCAGCCACTTGCCGTCGATCTTGCCGAGGTACGTCGTGATCGCGCTGGCCGCGCCGTTTTGCTTGACCAGCGGCCCCATGATGTCGTCCACCGGCACGAGCTGATCGGAGTAGCGCGCGCAATCCCAGGCCCCCTGATGCAGGACGTCGTGGCCCGAGCGCGCCTGCGCCTCGGCGGCCCCAGTCAGGATCAGCTTGTTGCCCTGCGATGTGATGAAGTCGATCGAAAGGTCGACCTTCTCCTTCTCGGCCCATGCTTTGGCCACGGCCTCGGCGCCGGCGTTGGCGCCTGGCACCCAATGGTCCCAGAAGCCGATCGATAGCTTGCCGGCGGCATAGGCACCGCGCACGAACGGTGCGGCCACCATGGCCGACGACAGAGCTGCTGTACTGGTAACGAAGCGACGCCGACCGATAGTCCTCCTAGTCATGAGCGTTTCCTCCTCCACTGAGCTGCTTCAGGCAGATCGTTGTTGATGCTCGCGTGATCGCGATGCGTGGCCTTTGCGGCCTTGTCTGGAATGCTAGGCATGCGCTAAAGGCCGCGCAACGGAATTTCGCTGCGCGACTCACCGAT
>DATGZZ010000351.1:0-6746 GCA_035296945.1 Reyranella sp. | reverse complement strand
CTGCGCATGATCCAGGCCTGTCGGTTGGCGGCGAATACACCACCTCCATCGTCTTCATGATCGAGCACGCCAAGCCCGGCAGCCGCGGCATGGTCGGCGCGGTGGGCTGCTGCGGTGCCGCCATCGGCATCCTGGCGGGCTCGGCGACCGGCGCGGTGCTGGCGTCGGTGATGTCGGAGGCGGCGCTCGAGAGCTGGGGCTGGCGCATTCCCTTCGTGCTGGGACTGGTCGTCGGGCTTGCCGGCTTCATCCTGCGCCGCGGCATCCACGCGGAAGAGAAGGCCAGGAAGGCGGTGCGCTCGCCGCTGGTCGAGACGCTCCAGAACCATCGACCGCTATTGCTGCGCCTGGCAGCGCTTTCGGTCTTCAACTCGGTCGGCTTCTACGTGATGTTCGTCTACATCGTGAGCTGGCTGCAGCTCGCCGACGGCATCGCGCCGGCGCGGGCGCTCGGCATCAACACCATCAGCATGGCGCTGCTGCCGCCGGTGATGGTCGGCACGGCCTGGCTGTCCGACCGCGTCGGCCGCCGGCCGGTCGTCCTGGCGTCCACCGCCTTCGCCTTCGTCGCCGCCTGGCCCCTGTTCTGGCTGCTGCACAGCACCAACGATGCGGTCGTGCTGCTGGGGCAGCTCGGCTTCGTGCTGGCGGTCGGCACCTTCATCGGCTGCCAGCCTGCCATCATGGTCGAGGCCGTGCCGGCCGAGGTGCGCTGCACGGCGATCGCGGTCGGCTACAACGTGACCCTGGGCGTCGTCGGCGGATTGAGCCCGCTGGTGGCGACCTGGCTGGTCGCGCGCACGGCCAACGATTACAGCCCGGCCTTCATGATCATGGCGGCCGCGGCCATCTCCTTCCTCGCGCTGCTCTCCTTCAAGGAAACCTTCCGGGCGCCGCTCAACCCAGCTTGATGTTGCCGTCGACGATCAGCTTGCCGAGCAGGGTGCGCTGGCCTTCCAGCCAGGCCGTGAAATCCGCGGGCTTATCGGCCACCAACACGGCGCCCGCCGCATCCAGTCGCTCCCTGACCTTGACGTCCTTGATCGCCTCGGCGCACACCGCCTGCATGCGCGCGATCAGCTCGGGCGGCGTGCCGGTGGCGGCGAACAGTCCGTTCCAGTCGATCATGTCGTAGCCGGGATAGCCCGCCTCGGCCAGGGTCGGCACGTCGGGAAAGATCGGCGCGCGCTTGAGGCTGGTGACGGCCAGCACGCGGGCGCGGCCGGCGGCGAGCGGCGGGCGGATCGAGGAGGTGGTGATGATCACCGAATCGATCGCGCCGGCGCCGATGTCGCGCGCCGCGTCGGCGCCGCCGCGGAAGGGCGCGTGGATCAGCTTGATGCCGGCGCGGCGCTGCAGCTCCTCACCCGCGAGATGGCCCATGCCGGCGGCGGGCGGCGTGCCATAGCTCACAGTGTCGGGCTTGGCCTTGGCAAGCGCGATGTATTCCTGGATCGTCTTGGCGGGGAAGTCGTGCTTCACCGCCACGACCTGCGGGAAGTCCGACAGCTTGGTCACCGGCAGCCATGTCTTCTGGTACTCGAACGGCAGGTCCTTGATCAGGAACGGGTTGGTCACCTGGTTGGCGGCGTCGATCAGGAAGGTCTGGCCGTCGCGCGGCGACTGCAGCACGGCGTTGGCCGCGACCAGGGCATTGCCGCCGGTGCGGTTCTCGATGATCAGCTGCTGGCCGATGATCTCCGACACGCGCACGCTCAGGGTGCGCGCCACGGTATCGGCGGCACCGCCGGCGGCGAACGCCACGACCCAGCGCACCGGGCCCTTGGGCCAGTCGGATTGGGCGAAGCCGTGACGGGCCAGAAAGGGCGCAGCAAGACCTGCCGCGAGGACGCCGCGGCGCAAGAACTTGGTCATGGGAAAACTACTCCAGGAGTTCGGGAACCACCCAGAGAGCCGGTTCGCCGCGCGCAACCCTCTGGACGTTGTCGAAGCCGTTGCGCAGGCGGGTGATGTTGCTCTCGAAGGTCGGGCCAGCGAGATGGGCCGTCAGCACGACATTGTCGAGCTTGAGCAGCGGATTGTCGGGTGGCGTCGGCTCCTCGTCGAACACGTCGAGGCCGGCGCCGAACAGCTTGCCGGCGGAGAGGGCCGCCGTCATCGCCTTCTCGTCGATCACCGGGCCGCGCGAGGTGTTGACGATGATCGCCGACGGCTTCATCGCGGCGAGTTCCTGGGCGCCCAGCATGCCCTGGGTCGAGGCGTTGAGCGGCACGTGCAGCGAGACGATGTCGGAGTGGCGCAGGATCTCGGGCAGCAGACGGAAGCGCACGCCGAGCGCATCCTCTTCCTCCTCCTTGAGCCGCTTGATGTCGTAGTAGTGCACGACCATGCCGAAGGCCCTGGCCAGACGCGCCACCTTCTTGCCGATGGTGCCGAGGCCGATGATGCCCAACACCTTGTTGCGGATTTCGTGGACGGTGGGCGGCTGGTTGCCGTGCCAGCGGCCGGCCGTGACGTTGGCGTGCTGGGTGATCAGCCGGCGCGACACCGCCAGCATCAGGAGCACGGCATGCTCGGACACGGCGACCGAATTGGCGCCGCCGTTGTTGCACAATGGCACGCCGCTTTTACGCGCGGCCGCAAGGTCGGCGCGGTCGTAGCCCGCGCTCAGCATCTGGATCAGCTTGAGCTTGGGCGAGTCCTTGAAGAGCTGCGGGGTGACGTATTGCTGCACGAAGCCCACGAAATAAGTCGTGCCCGGCAGGGCTGCCTTCATCTCCGGCGAATTGTGCAGGGCCTTGACGATCTCGAAGCCCTTGGGCGCGAGGTCGTCGACCATGGAGATGGTGTCCTTGGGTCCGACCACGAGTACGCGTTCAACCATTAGAGTGCCTCCGCAGCAACACGATGACCTTTCAGGAGTCCGGGCAGACGCCCGGGCTCGGTGCGGCCCCAGCCGCACTCGGCCGACAGGCCGAAGTCCGATACATGCCGCCTCGCGATCGCGACGCGCTTCTTGTCGCCCGCGTCGTCGTCGTGGTGCAGCAGCCCGAGATAGAGCTTGGTTCCCGCCGGTCGCTTGAAGTCCTTGAGCGGCGCATAGAAGGCGTCGTCGGTGCGGTCCTTGGGAACGGGGATGTGCAGGAAATCGATGGGCCGTTTGGTGGCAGCGATGATGCCGTTCATCATCTCGACCAGGATGGCAGCATCCTTGGGCTGCACGAGGTGCTCGTCGCGCGGCGAGCCGTAGCACAGGTGGTAGCCCATCTCGACGCCGGCCGGCACGGCCTCGCCGAGGCGCCCCAGCATGTCGAAGATCTGCTTCTTGTAGTGCGGCGGCCGGTCCTTGAAATAGCCCTCGAAGGCCAGCACCTCTTGGCACACATCCCACTGGATCGAGAGGTCGGCCGCGGGGATCGCCTTCACGATATTGGCCAGCGCCGATCTCAGCGCCCGCTCATAGACTCCGAAGTAGGTCTCCCGCGCCGGCCCGCTGACATAGAGATAGCCGCTGGCCTGAGGTGTCGGCAGGGAGACCTGGAAGCGCATGGGCGCGGGGATCGCGCCGGCGGCACGAAGCTTCTTGAACACCTCCCACGAGGCGAGGGCGGCCTTGTCGTACCCCGTCTCGAAATTGACCGTCGCCGGATCGACGCCGGGCTTGAAGCGGACCTGCTCGATCTCGCGCACGACCTTGCCGTCCCACTGGACGAACTTATAGGGCGGTACCGTGGGATCGATCTCCATCGCCGGATGGTCGAGCAGCATCTGACGCTGGAAGTAGACCCAACGCGAACGCTCGCCGGTCTCGCCGTCGGGCATGCAGCGCAGGAACGGCCCGAGCTCGTCGCTCAACCGGCAGAACACCTGCTCGCTGCTGTCGAGCGGGATGCTGCCGATCAGATGCAGCCGGTCCCTCATCTCCATTGGGGGGCCTGCATCAATGGACCTTCTCGAGCTTCTGCAGCGACCGCAGGTACTTCGGTACCGGCACGCCGGGATGGGTGCCGCCCCAGTTGGTGTAGCTCACCTCGCCGACATAGATGTCGCCCTTGCTGTCGACGGCCAGGCCATGCGGCGACAGGAACTTGCCGGGTTCCTGGCCGGGCCCGTGCTCGCCGCCCAAGCGGGCGATCAGGCCGCCCTTCTTGTCGACGATGGCGAGGCGGGGACCGATGTTGGTGTGCTTGCTGTTGACCGGCATTCCCGGTCCCAGCTCGCCGATGATGAACTGCGGGTTCTTGCCCCCGCCGGCGCAGCAGTAGAGCGCACAGGGCCGGTGCATGTTGTTCCACTGCATCTCGTACTTGCCGTTGCCGTCGAACACCTGCACGCGATGGTTCTCGCGGTCGGCGACGTAGACCCAGCCGTCTTCGTCGGCGGCGATGTTGTGGGCGATGTTGAACTGCCCGGGATCGGTGCCGGTGGTGCCCCAGCACATCAGGTGGCGGCCGTCGGGCGAGTATTTGTGGACGCAGGAGTTGCCATAGCCGTCCGACACGTAGATCTCGCCCTTGGGCGATAGCGCCGTGTGGGTGCAGCGGTTGAACGGCTTGCCGCTCAGGAACGGCGCGGGTTGGTTGGGCACGCCGATGGTCAGCAGCACCTTGCCCTCGGTGGTGGTCTTGCGGACCGTGTGGTCGCCGTCGTCGGTGCAGTAGAGGTTGTCGTCGCTGTCGATGTGGATGCCGTGAGCGCGGCTGAACAGGCCTTCGCCCCACGAGCGCAGGAAATTGCCATCGCGGTCGAACACGATCATCGGGTGCTGGCCGCGGTTGAAGACGTAGATGCGGTCCTTGCTGTCGACCGCCACCGCCGCGACGTCGCGGAACTCCCAGCCGTCGGGCAGCTTGGCCCAGTTCTCGACCACGCGATAACGATGCTCGCCGCTTCCGAGGACTACGGACATGTCTCAACTCCCAAAATTGTCATCCCGAGGCCGCAGGCCGAGGGACCTTTAAGGCCACAGTAAAGGTCCCTCGCTTCGCTCGGGATGACATCGTTAGTGTTGCCGCGACATTGCGTCAGAAATCTTCTCCGCCGACATCAACGTCGGGAAGTTGGTGTTGGCGCACGGCACCACGGGGAAGATCGAGGCGTCGACGACGCGCAGGCCCTGCACGCCCTTCACGCGGCCCTGGGTGTCGACGACCGACATCGGATCGTCGGGCCGGCCCATGCGGCAGGTGCAGGAGGCATGCCACACGCCGATCGCCGCCTTGCGCACGAAGGCTTCCAGCGCCTCGTCGTCGTTCATCACCTGCTCGAAGGTGAAGCCTTCGACCACGAACTTGTCGATGATGTAGCGGCGCAGCGCCGCCGGCCCGTCGAGCATCTGCGCCACGACGCTGGTTAAAATCCTGTTCTTGGTGTTGACCACGCCGATCGCCCGTACCTTGTCGCTGTAGGCGGCGGGGAAGGGCGTGTCCGTCACCTCGCGCACCGCGTCGGTCATCTGCAGCGCGGCCATCAGCTTGAAGCCGCTCATCAGCCGGTCGATGTCGCGCTTGTCCGACAGGAGGTTGAACTCGACGATCGGCTCGCGGCGATAGTCGCGCGAGGCGAGCTTGACCTGTCCGGTCTCCGAGTAGGTCTTGTTGATGAAGGTGAGCAGCGAACCGATCTGCTCGCCCACCGCATGCCAGGCCGACTTGGCGATGACCACGGTGAACATGTCGCCCATCGGGATGCCGGGCAGGCCGGAGGAATAGCGCAGGCCCAAATGGATGTGCCGGCGCGTGTGCTGGTTCATGCGCGCGCCGCGGCGCAGGAACGACGACAAGGCGATCGAGGGATGGTCCATCAGCCGCTGGCCGACGCCGGGCAGGGCGGCGACCACCGGGATGCCCATGTCGCTCAAGTGGCCGACCGGGCCGATGCCGGCCCGCATCAGATGGGCCGGCGTATGGATGGCGCCCGAGGACAGGATCACCTCCTTGGCCCGGAACTCGTGCTCCTTGCCGCCGATCATGGCGGTGACGCCGACGCACTGCGTGCCTTCGAACAGCAGCGACTTCACCTGCGTGTCGGTCGAGATCGTGAGGTTGGGCCGCTTGCGCGTCTCGGCGTCGAGGTAGCCCATCGCCGCCGACACGCGCCGCTCCTCGGCGTTGGAGTGCGTGACCGGGAAGTAGCCCTCGACGAATTCGCCGTTCTGGTCGGGCAGGAACTTGTAGCCCTTGGCTTCGAAAGCCTTCGCCACCGCCTTGTCGTGCTGCGTCCAGTGCTCGGGCGGGATGCGACGCACGGGGATGCGCCCTTCCTTGCCGTGCCAGGGCCCGTCGAAATCGAGGTCGCGCTCGACCTTCTTGAAGTAGGGCAGGACCTGGTCCCAGCCCCAGCCGTCGGCGCCGCGGCTCACCCATTCATTGTAGTCGGTGGGCGCACCGCGATTGGCCATCTGGCCGTTGATCGACGAGCCGCCGCCCAACACGCGCGCCTGCTCGTACTTGCGCAACGGCGGACGGTTCTCCTGCGGATTGTTGTGCGAGACGATCTGGGTGTGGACCTTGAGATCGGTCCAGTGAAAGCGCGGGTCGAAGTAGGCGGTGCCGGAATAGCTGTCGACGATCTCCTTGGGCTCGTTGCCCGGCGGCGTGTCCTGGCCGGCCTCGCACAGCAGCACCTCGTTGGCGCTCTTTGCCGACAGCCGATGGGCCATGACCGAGCCGGCCGAGCCGCCGCCCACGATGATGTAGTCGTACACTGCGTTTCCTCGAGGTTTGTTGGCCCGACGCTAACCCGTTGGGCAATGTGGCGAAACCAAGATATTTCGCCGCGCAACG